>NZ_JBFTQB010000194.1:0-8253 GCF_056398785.1 Paenibacillus sp. 01T422
GATATTGCCCGTCTATTGAAGATAAAATTGTTCGTTTTGCTGATAAACCTAAGCATCAGATTTTCTTAGAACCGGAAGGCCGGAATACATCTGAATATTATGTACAAGGTTTATCTACGAGTATGCCGGAAGATGTGCAGCTTGGTATTTTACGTTCAATTCCAGGCCTTGAAAAAGTTGAAATGATGCGCACCGGTTATGCCATTGAGTATGATGCAGTTGTTCCTACACAATTGAAACCTTCCTTAGAGACTAAGCTTATTAGCGGATTGTTTACTGCTGGACAAATAAACGGAACCTCTGGATATGAAGAAGCAGCTGGGCAAGGTGTTATGGCTGGGATTAACGCGGCTCGTAAAGTGCAAGGGAAAGAAGCCGTTGTGTTGGATCGATCCGAAGGGTATATCGGTGTTCTTATCGATGATCTAGTTACTAAGGGGACGAATGAACCATATCGTCTATTAACGTCGCGCGCTGAATATCGTCTGCTGCTTCGCCACGACAATGCTGACTTACGTCTAACACCAATTGGCCATGATATTGGGTTGATTTCTGAGGAGCGTTATGCGACATTTTTGAAGAAAAAATCATTAGTTGATCAAGAAATTGAGCGTTTAAATACAGATAAAATTAGACCTGAACCGCATGTTCAGCAGCTGTTAGAAAGTTTGGAAAGTGTAGTATTGAATAACTCTGTCCCAGCAATCGGGCTGCTTCGTCGTCCTGAAATTGAATATAAACACATTGAGCAAATGTCTCCTTCACCWCTTGAGCTGGATGATGAAATGAAGGAGCAAGTAGAGATTCAGGTGAAGTATGCGGGATACATTGAGAAACAAAGCATTCAAGTAGAACGCCTGCGTAAAATGGAAAAGAAAAAGATTCCGGATGATATCGAATACAGCGAAATTCATGGGATTGCAACGGAAGCTAAGCAAAAGCTCGCTAAAATCCGTCCAATCTCAATTGGTCAGGCATCGCGTATTGCGGGTGTTACTCCTTCGGATATTTCGATCCTTCTTGTATATTTGGAACACTATAACAGAGTCACGGCGGCTAGAGGTTAACATATGGATGCTATTCAACAACAATTCGTTCAGTTTTTAGAAGAAAAACAGATCACTCTTTCTACTCTACAATTGGAACAATTCGAGTTGTACTTTAAGACACTTGTAGAGTGGAATGAGAAAATGAATCTAACAGGTATTACGGAGAGAGAGCAAGTATATGTAAAGCACTTCTACGACTCTCTTTCTGTTTCTTTTAATTATGATATGAACGCTGTTTCTACGATTGCAGATATTGGCTCAGGTGCAGGGTTTCCAAGTATTCCTTTGAAAATTGCTTTCCCTCACCTAAAGGTTACTATTATTGATTCTTTGAATAAACGGATTTTTTTCTTAAAAGAATTAGTATCACAACTTGGGTTATCTGATACGGATTGCGTTCATGGTAGAGCAGAGGACATTGCTAGATTGCCTAAATATCGTGATCAGTTTGACCTTGTTACTGCTAGAGCTGTTGCTAGACTTCAAGTGTTGAATGAATTTTGTCTTCCTTTCGCTAAGAAGGACGGCACGTTTATTGCGATGAAAGGCTCAGAGATTGAAGAAGAGCTAAGTGATTCCTCTTATAGTTTATCTGAGTTGAAGGGGAAAGTAATTAGAGTTCTTAAGATGCAACTACCTATTGAGGAATCTTTAAGGCATTTTGTTGAAATTCAGAAACTCGCTGCAACACCGGCTAAGTATCCTAGAAAAGCTGGAATTCCTCTGAAAGAGCCTCTGATGAAGCACTAAAAATGTTCCACGTGAAACATTATTCATTTAAGTTTCACAATTGCTATAAGCAGGAAATCTAGCTTCGATGAAGAATATATAATAGTAAGAATCTATTCTATTTGTAGTGAGTTTATGTGATTGCACTTGTCATACTTCGCCGTATTCTTGACAAGCGTTTTCGTTCTGTAGGACGAAGAGGTCGTCTATCTTTGGATCGTAATGGTCGCTTAAACTACGGGAAGAGTTGGTGGTAGGGTTTCCTATGAAAGAACAAATTTCAAAGCTATTTGGACTTGCTGATCGTTCGTCGACGGATGAGGTCAAAAACATACCAGTTAATACTATTATTCCAAGTCCATATCAACCTAGAACCTTATTTGATGATGATCGTATTGATGAATTGTGCCAAACGATTCGAACGCATGGTGTCATTCAGCCAATCGTTGTCAGAATCAAAAACAATACATTCGAGCTTATTGCCGGAGAACGTCGCTTAAGAGCTGTCAAGAAGCTGGGGTTAGATACAATCCCTGCAATTGTGCGAGATTTTAATGATTCTCAAGCTGCATCTATTGCTCTTATCGAGAACCTGCAACGCGAAGGTTTGACCGCAATCGAAGAGGCTGCAGCTTACCAGCAGTTGATTGAGATGCACGATTTGACGCAAGAAAGCTTGGCGCAGCGTCTTGGTAAGAGTCAATCAACGATTGCGAATAAAATCCGCCTTTTAAATTTAAGCGAACCCGTTAAGATGGCTTTAATGGAGCGGAAGATCACTGAGCGTCATGCGAGGGCTCTGCTATCATTGGATCAAGAAGAGATGCAAGTGAAAATTCTTGAAGAAGTCATTGCTAAAGAGCTGAACGTTAAGCAAACAGAGATTAAGATTAACTTTTTAAAGGAAGCAACGAAGATTAAAAAGTCACGCCGTGTATCTTTCTCCAAAGATGTTCGACTTGCTTTAAACACCATTCGCCAATCTGTTGAGATGGTTACTAGTTCAGGCTTGAACATTAACACGTCTGAGAAAGATCATGAGGATCACTACGAAATTATAATTAAGATTCCTAAAAATAATTGAGCATTTATTGCTACCTTAAACGGCGCAAGCCGTTTTTTTGCATCTTATGAGATAAAACTATCAAATATAGATAAGGTAACTGAATGATAGATATGTTAAGATAGATATACTGCTTTAGTATGGCATTTGGAACATAAGCGATTGAGGTGAAATGGTTTTGTCTAAAATTATAGCAATAACGAATCAGAAGGGTGGCGTCGGTAAGACGACAACTTCTGTGAATTTGGGTGCTTCCTTAGCTTCACTAGGGAAGAGAGTGCTTCTCGTTGACATCGATCCACAGGGGAATACGACTAGTGGTATCGGTATTAACAAGGCCGATGTCGTGAACTGCATCTATGATGTGCTTATTAACGATGTTCACCCCAAAGATGCAACCGTAGATACGAATGTTCCAAATCTTAAAATTGTGCCTGCGACAATTCAACTAGCAGGAGCTGAGATTGAACTTGTTCCAACGATCTCAAGGGAAGTGCGCTTGAAGAAATCTTTGCAACTTGTTAAACATATGTATGATTATATCCTTATTGATTGTCCACCATCCTTAGGTCTACTTACGATTAATTCATTAACTGCTGCTGATTCTGTTATCATTCCAATTCAATGTGAATACTACGCGCTTGAAGGATTAAGCCAACTGCTTAATACAGTTCGTTTAGTTCAAAAGCATCTTAATACAGGGCTTCAAATTGAAGGCGTTTTATTGACGATGTTTGATGCTAGAACAAACCTCGGCATTCAAGTCATTGAGGAAGTTAAGAAATACTTCCAGACGAAAGTATATCAAACGATTATCCCACGGAACGTTCGCTTAAGCGAAGCTCCCAGTCATGGGCAATCGATTATTACGTATGATCCTAGATCAAAAGGCGCGGAAGTGTATTTAGAGCTTGCGAAGGAAGTGATCTCGATATGACCAAAGGCCTAAACAAAGGTTTAGGTAAAGGGCTGGATGCTTTAATTACTTCACTACATATTGATGAAAGCGATAAAGTTATTCAGATTCCTTTAGCACAATTGAGAGCTAACCCTTATCAACCTAGAAAGCATTTTAACGAAGATAGTATTAAAGAGTTAGCAGATTCAATCAGAGAACATGGTGTTATCCAGCCTATTATTGTTCGTAAGGTTCTTAAAGGGTATGAAATCATTGCCGGTGAGCGAAGATTTCGGGCTTCCCAAGTAACAGGAATTGCTACGATTCCTGCGGTCGAAAGAAACTTCACGGACCAACAGGTCATGGAAATCGCGTTGATTGAGAATGTTCAGCGGGAAGATCTGAACGCAATGGAGATCGCTTTTGCTTATCAGGGAATTATTGATCAGTTCTCGTTAACGCAAGAAGAGCTTTCAGCAAAGGTCGGAAAGAGCCGCTCACACATCGCGAACTTCCTAAGACTACTTCAATTACCAGAATCAATTAAACAATATGTTTCACGTGGAACATTATCCATGGGTCACGCAAGAGCAATTGTTGGTGTTAAAGATGATAAAATCAAGAAAGAGTTAGCGGAAACCGCCATCAGTAAGCAATGGAGTGTCCGTGAACTTGAAGAAGCTGTGAAAATGCTAGAGGAACCACCTGGCCATGAAAAAGAAAAAACGAAGCAAAAAGAAAAGAATAGAGATCCCTATATCAACCAAGCTGAGGATCAATTAAGAGATATTTACCGAACCACGGTTAAAATCAAGAATCAGCAGGACAAGGGAAAAATTGAGCTTCTCTACTATTCAAAAGACGACTTGAACCGTCTGCTAGAATTGCTTCAAGGCAAAATCTCTTAAAATTAGATAGCATACCGATGGTTTTCTTTCGAACAGAAAGATCAAACTAAGGTATGCTATATTTATGAGTGGAACTCTGAATCCGCAGGAGAGGGTGATAATATGAAGGATGTCATGTATTTTGATCAAGCAGCCTCGTCTTGGCCAAAGCCACCGGCTGTTATGGATGCAATGATGACTTGCATGCAAGATTATGCTGCAAACCCTGGACGGGGAAGCCACCAGATGGCGGTGAAAGCAAGTCGAGTATTATTTGAAACGAGAAAAAACTTAGCTCGCTTATTTGGGATTAAAAACCCGAACGATTTGTCATTTGCCCTGAACACGACACATGCGCTGAACCAAGCGATCAAGGGATTTGTAAAACCTGGCGATCACGTGATCTGTACAAATATTGAACATAACTCCGTACGCAGGCCATTGGAACATTTGAAAGCTACGGCTGGAATAGAACTTACCTATATCCGTAATGATGAAGAAGGAAATATCCAACTCGATGATTTCAAAGAGGCATTACGACCAAACACTTCACTAGTTGTGGTGAATCACAGTTCTAACTTATTAGGGACGATTATGCCAGTGGCAGAGATCGGTGAGTTATGCCGTGCTCACGGCGCTAAGCTACTTGTAGACGCTGCTCAGAGCGCAGGTATACTGCCTATTCACGTAGGAGATATGCATATTGATATGTTGGCTTTCCCGGGCCACAAGGGGCTTCTGGGGCCTCAGGGAACGGGTGGTCTATATATCCATCCGGACATTGATTTGGAGCCGCTGATGCATGGAGGGACAGGCAGTCAATCAGAAGCTATTCATCAACCAACGGTAAGGCCTGATCGGTATGAGGCAGGTACACAGAACACGGTTGGAATTGCTGGGTTAAATGAAGGCGTCAAGTTTGTGATTGCAGAAACGATTGAGAAGATCCACTCAAAAGAGTGGCGTCAAACGCAGATGCTGATGGAAGGTTTGCTGGGAATTGAAGGAGTCACGATTCTTGGCCCAGCTCTTGGACAAAATAAAACAGGGATTGTTTCCTTTAATATCAATAACGCGGATTCATCTGAAGTCGCCTTTATATTGGATCAATCTTTTCAAATCGCTGTACGATCTGGCTATCATTGTACGCCGCTTGCACATGAATCGGCAGGCACACTAGCCAAGGGAGCTGTTAGAGCAAGTATAGGTTATTTTACAACGGACGAAGAAGTGGATGCTCTTATATATGCAGTGAAAGAGATCCAATCGCAGTATGCTAAGTAGAAAGAGGGATCAACCATGGGGGAACTGTACGGATTGAATGGCAATTTGGTCGTATTAGCTATCTTGGCATTAATCTTAGTTTTATTCATATTCGTATTAATTCTTTTAGTCAAATTATCATCATTGCGCAAACGATACACACAAATGATGAATGGTTCAAGATCAGACAATATGGAGCAGCTCCTTATTGAAATGCAACAGGCAATCAACGAGCAAAAGGCTGAGTCAGAAGTGACATCAGCCCAGGTTGATACAATTCGCCAATCCCTAACGAAGATGAAATCCAAAGTAGCGATTCATCGATATAACGCCTTCAATGATGGAGGTAGTAACCTGAGCTTCACAATTGCCATATTGGATGACTTCCAAGACGGTGTGGTTTTAACGGGAATACATAGCCGGGAGCAGATGTACTTGTATGCGAAGCCGATTCAAAATGGGCAGTCTACTTACACCCTGAGTCCAGAAGAAAAAGAGGCAATTAATCAAGCTGTAAAGCCGTCTTAGCGCTTGGTGCAAAAGCTTGAGTGCGACGTAATGCAGAGTGGAGAGCATCGCCAATTACGTTTGCCATGTTCATGACTAGGCTGAGTCGGGTATTTTGAAGGACGAAATATTCCATGAAACCACCTACGTTAACGATCCCTGTCACATGAATATTGCCAACTGGGGGAAGATCTTTATTAACACCAGCACCAGGCTTAAGCGGACCATCTGCAACTTGAATGCAACCTACGCTGGATACTTGGCCTAAACACGCATCGACGGCAACGATGAAAGGGTTATCGAATTGACGTTGAATTTTATCAACAGTTTCAGATAAGTTCATGGCATGGACAGGTTCATCTAAAGTACCGAATAAGTGAAGGTTACGAAGATTGGTCGTACGGTTCAAATGTGAGCCAACTAACGGACCAAGTGAATCTCCCGTAGAACGGTCAGTTCCCACACAGATAACAACGATAGGTTGATAGGTTGGTAGCTTGCTAAAAATGGATTGCAAATGCTTAGAGAGAAGAAAAGGGGTATCGGCGTCTGTGTGCTGAATTTTGAGTGGGGTCAGTTCCGTGTCTTTCATTCCGTCGAAACCAATTTGGAATTTCATCATATCCCTCCAAAGTACTTCTTCTTTTTTTACTAGTATATGGATAGATAGAGACATTTATACGTAGGAGAGGAGGGATTTTCCTTGAATATTTCCGTCATGTTGTTAGCCTTCGATTCTACGCAGCAAGCCTTGCGCGCTGAAATGCTGCTAGAGTATGCGGATATAGAAATCGACATCAGACCTACTCCGAAAGAAATTACAGCAGGCTGTGCCCTTTCTATTGAATTTCCAGGAGAAAATCTAGTACAAGTTCAAGAGATTATTGAGTCAGAGAACGTAGAAATCAGAGGCATCTATTTTAAAAAAGAAGATAAATATGTTACCATGGAATGAAAAAGGAGGTCTAAACCGTGGCCTTTATTACGAAGTATTTCACGGATTTGATGAACTGGATCCAAGAGCATCTATCGAAACCCGAAATACTAGCTTCCCTATTTTGGATTATCGTAAAAATTATTCTCATCTATATAGTTGCAAAAGTATGTATCAAAATTGCCGACAAAACGATTTCTCATATGATAGCAGCTAGAGATAAGTCACCATTGAAATTTGATAGACGTAGAACGAATACGATAGGAAGCCTTATACATAATTTAATAGCCTATACGGTGAATCTTATCTGTATTATGTTGATCCTGGGGCAAGTTGGTTTAAATCTGGGACCTTTGCTTGCTGGGGCAGGTGTACTAGGACTTGCGATAGGTTTCGGAGCACAGAGTTTAGTGAAAGATGTTATTACCGGTTTCTTCATTATATTCGAGGATCAGTTTGGGGTAGGGGATGTCATTCAAATTGATTCATACAAAGGGACTGTTGAAGAGATTGGTATTCGTGTCACGAGGATTAAAAGCTGGACGGGCGAGGTACATATCATTCCAAACGGAAATATTAAGCAGGTCACCAATTTCTCTACGTACAATTCTTTGGCCGTTGTCGATGTGACGATTCCTCATCACTTGAATATTGATGATGCTACGCAAATTCTCAAAGACACAGTCAAGCACGTGCAAGAGCTTACTGAGGATATTGTGAAGGAGCCCGAAGTGCTTGGGGTTCAGGTAGTGGGGACGACGGATTTAAAGATTCGTATTATTGCAGAGTGTAAACCAACCCGACAATTTAATGTTACGAGACTTTTGAACATAGAAATTAAGAAGAGACTCGATAGTGTGCAAATTGAAACGATGTAGTTGAAAAGGCGGTTGCGGACGTATGGAGAAGAAGCAGTATCAACT
>NZ_JBFTQB010000195.1:0-9922 GCF_056398785.1 Paenibacillus sp. 01T422
GTTGTACTCTTGTTTCCCGATCATCACGTTCCACCCTCACCCCAAATTTTGATCATACACATGATAACACTCGATATTGGAACGTGTCAATAAATTGATCTGTCTCACGTTGTTGTTTGCGTTAGGAGTAAAATAAGTTAATATTGAAAGGTAGAAGTCGAGGAGGTTTATAGTGTGATATGACAATAACAATAAAAGATATTGCAAAAGAAGCTGGGGTTTCGCATGGCACAGCATCTAATGTATTGAACGGAAAAGGGAACGTCAGCGTTAGAAAAATTCAGTTAGTTGAAGAAGCTGCCAAAAAATTGGGATATAAAATGCACTATAAGGCGAAATCTCTAAGATCAGGGGCAACTAATTCAGTTTCTATCATTGTGCCCACGATTGAATCCGACGAATATGTTCAACTGTACAAAGGATTAGATAAAACGTTAACAAATTTAGGGTATCGCACCCATTTATATATCACATATGACTTGCCGAATAATGAAAAAAGTATTATTAAAGCAATTGCCGAAGAACGTGTTACTGGCATTGTAACCATCTCCTGCTTAGATAATGCGAATGAGTACTATGCAGAAGTGGATATTGCAAAAGAAAATATCGTTTTTGTAAATAGAGCTCCCCAACATGCTGAGCAATTTATTTCGTTTGATTTTATGAAAGCAGGCATGGAAGTTAGTACCTTTATAAAAGAAAATGACTATACCTCGATCGGTATTTTCTCTGATGAAATGAAGTTTACAAGCGAGAAACTTTTTGTGGATGCGATCGTTCAACATGCCGAAGATGTGCAAATTAAAAGTGTGCTTCATGCCCATTTAAATCAATCGCACATTAAATCTTTCGAGTTCTTCGAAAATGAGCCTCCGGATCTTGTGATTACTTCGAGTTTGCTCAAAGCGTACTGGCTGAAAAATGCGCATTTCTTCGGTTCCATGCAAAAACCTCCAAAAATATTAAGTTTAGGCATTGCACAACCCTCCTTTACAGATGAATTAATCGTATACCAACAAAATTATCATTTGCTTGGCCGCGAAATTGCTGAACGTCTAATTGAACAAGTGAACAATCCGAAGAAAGCCGAAAAGATCTTTATTGAAAACAGTGGCATATCGAATTGGGCAATAACGGAGCAAAAAAGTTCCAAAAGTTCGCTTTCCATACTAACCATTATTAGTCCGACAACGGACGCACTATTAAAGCTGCTCCCTCAGTTCACCAAAAGCACGGGAATACAAGTCACATTGGATATTAAATCATTCGATGAAATTTACCAAATCCTAACCGACCAAACAAACGTTAGTCATTACGATATCATTCGAATGGATATGGCCTGGCTGCCATGGTTTGGGAAGGACGTATTCCAGCCCATCATGAATTTGGATACTCCTCTGGATCAGCTCATTCAGTCTTTGCCACTGCATATGAAAGAAAATTACTCGCAAATTGAAGAGACATCCTATGCGGTTCCTTTTGATCCTAGTATTCAAATGCTGTTTTACCGAAAAGATTTATTCGAAGATCCGAAAATTAAGCGCATGTATTACGAGAAATATAAGAAACAGTTAGCGATTCCTAGGGATTTTGCATCGTATACGGATTTAACAAGGTTCTTTACCAAATCGCATTTCAAACACTCGCCTACTGAGTTTGGTACGAGCGTTACCTTAGGTAAGTCAGAAATTATCGCTTTAGAATTCTTAACGAGATATTATGCGGAAAAGGGAACGTTGATAGAGGGAAATGAACTTAAATTAAATTCAGAGATAGCCAATAAAGCTCTAGCTAATTATTTAGAAACGGTTTCAGTTGCCCAGCAAATCAACGAGTCTTGGTGGGGAGAATCCGTAAATAGTTTCACCCGAGGTACAACAGCAATGGTAATCGGGTTTATGAACCACGTTTCCAGGATTGCGAATAGTGATTACGGACACTTTGTGGGTTCGGCTCCAGTGCCTGGTGATAAACCGATCTTAGGCGGAGGCGTGATCGGGATTACTAAGCATACTGCAAGAATGAATGAAGCGGTTTGTTTCATAAATTGGGTTAATAAAATTGAAATAGCGGAGCAAATCACCTTATTAGGCGGAACTTCGGCAAACCCCAATGTTTGCAACAATCAAACGATAGCTATGCTCTACCCTTGGTTGTACGAAGCGAATAAAGCCAATGTGGAAGGGATTCGCGATACGAAGTTCTATAATGGCGACGGATTTGATACCAAAGAGGTCGAGCGAATAATCGGCTTATCGATTGAAAATGCTATAAATAACTCGTTAACGATTGAGCAAACCATTGAGCAAATTAACAACAACCTATCTTTATTCTCGAATCAATAAATAGGCACTATCTGAAATCCACCTTTTATATAAAGGTGGGTTTTTTCATATCCAAGATTTATGAGAGAATGCCGTGAAAATGGCCTGAATGTTTGGGGAATGTAAGCGCCAAGTTAATTCTTTGCAAACTTATTGACTCGTTCCAATGTGATTAATATAATGAAAATGAAATAAAATGACACGTTCCAATTTTTCTGAAATGAGGTGATATTGTTCAAATTCTTCGGCCGTAATTTAAGATAAACATCAACTTTCACAATAAAAAGGAGTACAACCATGAATTTTAGAAAATCTGTGTTGATCATGACGGGGCTTATGTTAGTAGTACTGATTTTTTTGGCTGGATGTGGAAATAATAATTCGGCAGGAAATTCTTCCAATAATGCGTCTACGGCATCCGCTACCCCTGCAAACGTTAAAAATGATGCCAAATCGTTAGTTATTTATTCAAACTCCTTGTCTGATGGCAGAGGAGATTGGCTGAAAGAGAAAGCAGCAGCCCAAGGTTATAAACTGGAGTTCGTAGAAGCCGGTGGTGGCGAAATTGCCAACCGTTTAATCGCAGAAAAGAACAACCCTGTCGCGGATGTGGTTTTCGGATTAAGCACAATCGATTATGAAGGATTCAAAGCTCAAGGTTTATTAGAAAAATTCAAGCCTACTTGGTCTGATGAAGTCACTGCAGGTTTGAACGATAAAGAAGACTATTATCATTCATTAGTTAAACAAGCCATCCTCCTCATCTACAATTCGAAACTTTATGATGAGAACACAGCTCCCAAGGATTGGACTGACCTTTGGACTAAGGACGAATTCCATAACAAATATGATGCTCCATCTGCCTTCGGCGGAGGTACAATTAGAGCTGTTATTGCAGGGATTCTAGTAAGATATCAAGATCCAAACGGTGAGTATGGTATTTCCAAAGAGGGCTGGGACCAGATCAAGAACTACTTGAAATATGGCTATCATGCAGCGCAAGGTGAAGATTTCTATGCTAACCTGGCAAGCGGTAAATCACCACTAGGGCCAATGTGGTCAAGCGGTATCGCAACACGTGAAGAAAAATATGGCGTTAAAGCAGGTATCGTTAAACCAGCTAACGGAGTTCCGTTTGTTGTTGAGCAAGTCGCAATCATCAAAGGAACGAAACATATGGACACCGCGCAACAATTTGTAAACTGGTTCGGAAGCGCAGATGTGCAACTGGAATGGTCTAAAAAGTTCACTAGCATGCCGGCAAATGAGAAAGCTCTTGCAGGCGCAGCCATAGAAATTAAAGATCTTGATGCATCTTTGAAAGCACAAAATATCGACTGGTCCTTCGTAGCCAAAAACATTAATAAATGGGTAGAAAAAATTGAACTTCAGCTTTTACCATAATGACTGAAAATCCATCAATCAGATTGGTTCTGTATAGAGCAATACAGAATCAATCTGCTCGATGATTTTTTTTGCAAATCATGTGTCTACTAGGCAGGGAGTGCGAGAGATGATTGAATTTAAAGATGTAGAAATTAAATATGGTGACTTCGTCGCCATGAAGAATTTAAATTTGAAAGTCGAAGAAGGGGAATTTTTCACCTTGTTGGGTCCCTCTGGTTGCGGGAAAACAACGACACTGCGAAGTCTCGTCGGATTCGTGAATCCCTCAAGCGGTGGTATTTATGYAAACGGGGCAAATATTACGAATTTATCTGTCGAAAAAAGAGAAATAAGCATGGTATTCCAGAACTACGCCCTATTTCCAACCTTAAATGTTTTTGAAAATATCGCATTTGGCTTGAAAGTTAAAAAGCTCCCCAAGCAACAAATTGAAGCTGAAGTGAAAGATATTGCACAAAAAGTGGATTTAAGCGATGAGCAATTGCTTAAAAAAGTATCTGAGTTATCCGGCGGTCAGCAGCAGCGCGTGGCAATAGCAAGAGCTTTAGTGCTTAAACCAAGCATCCTCGTTATGGACGAACCGCTTTCCAATCTAGATGCAAGCTTACGCGTACAGTTGAGAAACGAATTGAAGAAATTGCAGAGAAAATTCGCAATCACATCCATCTATGTCACACATGATCAGGAAGAAGCCTTATCCTTATCCGATAGAATTGCTGTTTTTAATAAAGGTGTTATTGAACAAGTGGGAACTCCTTCGGAGATTTACAATCAATCGGCTACCGAATTTGTATGTAATTTCATTGGGGATAACAATAGTCTCGATCGTCCCCTTCTGGAGAAAATTAAAAGTCAAATCAACAAACCTCTGGATGTGTCGAAAGCTGCTTATGTAAGAACAGAAAGAGTGCACTCCTCTACTCAACCGGCTGCTCCTAAGATGGCTAAATTACAAGCTAAAGTTGTGGACGCTGAGTACTATGGACTTTATACCAAATATACATTTGATATCGACGGGTCGACGATTAAAAATATGGAAAAAGAAGATGGTATGACGAAATATGCCATAGGTGATGAAATCGAGATCTTTATTCATTCTGATGACATTAAGCAATATTAAGGGGGGCTTCTTATGTTGAAACTAAATAGTTTAAAAGAAGCTCTGTTTTCCGGCAAAATAATCGGAATAATAACTGCTGTCTTGCTAGTATGGTTTATTGCTGCATTTTTAATATATCCTAACATTAATCTACTATTTGCAACGTTTTTTGCAGATGGTCGCCTATCCTTAGAGCCCTTTCAAAAGTTGCTGCTTTCAACCAGGGCATTAAAAAGCTTGCTGAATAGTTTTATCCTAGCTGTCTCTCTTATCGTTACTGTTAATGTTATTGGCACCTTTTTAGTACTTGTCATCGATTATTTTGAGATTAAAGGCGCTAAGCTGTTACGTTTAGGTTATTCGACAACACTTATTTACAGCGGAATCGTGCTCGTATTTGGCTATAAATTTATTTATGGAGAACGCGGCATTGTAACGAAATTTCTAGTTCATCTCTTCCCTGATTTTAATGCTGCGTGGTTTACAGGTTACTGGGCTGTTCTATATGTCATGACATTCGCGATTACTTCCAATCATGTTATTTTCCTCTCTAATGCCATCAAGAAAATTGATTATCAAACCATTGAAGCCGCTAAGAACATGGGGGCATCTTCCTTTTACATTTTAAGAAGAGTTGTATTTCCTGTGTTAAAACCCACGGTGTTCGCGGTCACGGTTCTAATATTCCTGACGGGTTTAAGTGCCACTTCAGCTCCATTAGTTGTTGGGGGCAGGGATTTCCAAACGATTAACCCTATGATATTAGCCTTTGCCCAAAGCGTCACCTCCCGAGATATGGCCTCTCTCTTAGCCATCATTCTAGGTGTGTTTACGTTGATTCTATTAACCATCATGAGGAAAGTGGAAAAAGGCGGCAACTATATTTCGATTTCAAAAGTGAAATCGCAAATCGTAAAACAAAAAATTAATAACAAGTTGGTCAATACGATCGTACATGCATTAGCGTACTTGTTGTTTATTATATATGTGCTACCTGTGGTCTCTATCGTTATCTTCTCCTTCACAGACAGCTTTAGTATCACCTCTGCTACCTTGTCAATGAGCCATTTTACATTCGCTAACTATGCAAGATTAATTACGCATTTCAGTGATTTTAAGCCGTATGGCGTTAGTATATTTTATTCTTCCGTTTCGTCCATCATTGTCGTGATTCTGGCGTTGGTTGTTTCACGCATCCTTCATAAGTACAAAAACATTTTATCAACCCTATTAGAGTATGCCATGTTAATACCTTGGTTATTGCCTTCGACTCTGATCGCTTTAGGGCTGATTATCACTTATGATTCGCCAAAACTAATCGTATTGAATAAGGTTCTGACAGGAACTGTGTGGATTTTATTAATTGCCTATGTCATTGTCCAAATTCCGTTTACAATAAGAATGTTAAGAGCAGCCTTTTTCACCATAGACGGCTCATTGGAAGATGCCGCAAAAAGTTTAGGCGCGGGGGCCTTTTACACATTCAGAAGAGTACTTCTTCCCATCATATTACCTTCAACTTTGGCGGTATGGGCTATGAATTTCAATGGGCACTTGGCGGATTATGATCTAACGGTTTTCTTATTCCACCCCTTACTGCAGCCGTTAGGTATTGTTATTAAAAATAGTACAAGCGAGCAGACATCAGGAGATGTTCAAGCACTAGTATTTGTTTATTCCGTTATCTTGATGTTAATTTCAAGCATTATTCTATACTTCGTCTATGGAAGAAAATCGAAGGAGTGAGTTCATCATGCGTGAGGAATATGAAATCTATCTGAAGTCCACTGCCTGGGTAATGGAAGCCGGGGAAATTATTAAAAGAAGGATGCAAGAGAACACCACTAGCTTTCAGCAGAAAACAAGTCATGCCGATGTCGTGACAGAGGTTGATCGTGAGATCGAATCCTTTTTGGTGAATAAAATCATTGAGTACTATCCCGATCATAATATTGTCGGCGAGGAGAACGTCGGAAATCGGCTCTCCGA
This sequence comes from Paenibacillus sp. 01T422, assembly GCF_056398785.1. Taxonomy (NCBI): domain Bacteria; kingdom Bacillati; phylum Bacillota; class Bacilli; order Caryophanales; family Paenibacillaceae; genus Paenibacillus; species Paenibacillus sp. 01T422. The sequence continues at coordinate 6,820 of NZ_JBFTQB010000195.1, forward strand.
AAGCCCCTATGTATGGATCATTGATCCAATCGATGGGACGAGCAATTTTATTAATCGCAAGAAGGATTTTGCTATTTCCCTAGCATTTGGCGAAGTTAATCGCGGAGTGTTCGGTCTTGTCTACGATGTCATGGCGGGGAATCTGTATCATGCTCACAAGGGGAGCGGCGCTTTCCTGAATGACGTGAAACTGACTCCCCTTCCTACGGATAGCCTGCTCGAAAATCAGTTGGTTGCGATAAATACACCTTGGAGAAACACCGATGAGATGAAGCATTGGAGCCATTTATATGCGTTGGCAACCAAAGTTCGAGGTGTACGGGTCTATGGGGCGACTACGATGGAATTGARTGATATGGCCATGGGACTACTAGGCGGTTTCGTCCAATATCGCGTCAACTCCTGGGATTATGCGGCAGGCCGAATCGTACTTGAGGAGCTTGGTGGCAAATTCTCGGATCTTGAGGGAAATGACATCGACATGTTATACAGCGGTGGCGTTGCCGCGGCTAGCGTTAGCCTTCATGATCAAATCATCCAATCGTTAAAAGAGGCCATGCTAGAATCACGAAAGCACATATAGCGTAAATGAGGGTGCCCCGAAAGCCATGAATTCGGCCGGGCACCCTGTTATTTCAAGTTTCAGTTGTATTCATATTGTCCTTTAATGACGAAAAACGAACCGCGAATCGTTCCAGCTAATTTGGACTTCTGCCTAGCGAACTTGAATTTCGTTTCTAACTCCTTAGGTATCTCCATACCCTCAGAAAGCTTAAAACCAACCGCCCGCTTCTTAGGGTCATCCACCGTATACATCACATTGATCGATAGTCCATCCTCATAAAAAACGTAGGTAAATTGAATGTTTTCCACTTGAAAATGCGATGTTTCTAAAGGTTTGGCAGCAAACTCAATGTCACGTTCTTTCAAAATTTTATTCGCATAATCCAGGTTTTCCTGACTTTCGCTAGCTGGTACAACTTCGAATTCATGCTTGTACTTATTCATGAAATAACGGGCTTCATTCGCGCGTAGACCAGCAAGCGCTTCTGCTACAGGTGAAGACTCTAAACCTATTGTAGACACATTTTTAAAATCAACGATATACGACATTTCCATCCCTCGTTTTCTCTCATCATTTGATACTACTAGGATTCCATATTTGACCAAAAGATAAACGGTTCTCTACCAATATTATATCAAAAATGGTGCGAGGGGGAAATTTTGAATTGCACTAAGAGGGCTCTATGGACAAGTCTTGGCTTCTAGGCGTATCAATCCTTGTTCCAACCAATACAGTCGTTTGATCTTCTGATATATCTACAGGTAAGCCGACCATTTCAGCAAAAATAATTGCAGCCTTATAATCCCAAATTTCCTGCTCATTACGATAAACCTCTAAATACCTGACTCCTTTGAACTTATTAGCAAAATCATTGTATTTCTTCTCCGATAAGTAAGATGGAGTAATGTGAATAATGCCATATTGCGGCGTCTCCGGTCTTGTAAATGGCTTACCATTCATAAATGCACCAATATTACTATGAGCATGATATAAGGTATTTGCTTCCACATCATAAATGATGCCAAATCTACCTTCTTCACCTTCATATGCGATTGAAATGGCATATTCTCTTCTTCTATATATGCAGTTCGTTGTACCATCAATAGGATCAATGAACCATACATTTTTTGTATTCCCTTTTTTGGATTGCTCTTCACCAACTATATCATCATCATAAGCGTTTGATATTTCCAAAATGATGTGTTGATTTAAGCTCTTATCCAGGTTTGTTACTAAATCCTTCTCATCTTTCTTTTCTTCCACGACAACTACCTGTTCACGTTCTACTACTATTTTGCAGGATTCTATTAATTTTAAAGCAAAATCATAGCGAGAACATGGATTTTCTGTTGGCATAACCCTTAACTCCTTTTTCCTCTAGGTATATCTTTAACGGTAGTGGCCAGTCCGTTTGAATGACATCAAAGCCCATTTCGAGCAGCTTTCCCCATCCTAACTCAGCATTTTCTAATAACGAGACATCGTCATCAAATCCACCACATAGCGTCTGGCGATCATTCCAAAGAACAATTGCATTAATCATGGTGTGATATCCCAGTTCTCTTAGTTGCAGTAATCTTTCCTTGGAAACATAATCAACATTTGGATCCTCGAAAATCATTTCGAAGCCAACAATATTTATTTTATCTTTGAATGCCATAATTTCATCGAAATCGTCTTGGCTCCAAACTTTTGGCAATGTCATATATTGAACATCATGCTCTGCTAATGCTTCAAGGAATTCAGTTGCAGCAACATCTGTTTTTATAATTATGTTTTGCCTTTGATCCTCATATTGATCCAGCTCTTCCAGCAGCTTTTTACCCCATTTTTGTGCATGGTCAAAATGCAATAACACCCCTGGATGGTTCTTCATTTTGGCCATAAACTCTTTTAATGTAGGTGGAGGCTCTACAGCCTGCATGTTCATATTCAGTAATAATTGCTTCTTTATTTCTTCCGAAGTAAATGTCCTAAATTTCTCATCTCTATTGAAACGAATCGGTTCTTCTTGCTCATGAAAAACATGAAATACGCCATCACGCGTTTTGCTAATATCGAATTCAACAATGTGCGCCCCTTGATTAATTGCATTCAACATCGATCGATAAGTATTATAGGCAATGTTGCCACCTGCTGAGCCTTGATGACATGCAATTAGAACATTAGAGTCACTGAACAGTTTTTCTATTACCTTTGTATGTTGCATAAATCTTTTTTCCTCCAATGATGTAATAATTTTTGAATGACTAGTTTTATAATAAGTTGCTCTTCTTACTTCCTCGACCATATACAAAGTAAATAACGAGTGCTGAGATGGCCATTAATATAACCGTGTAGACAAAGTTGATTGCCTTCGCGTCCAAAGAAGCCGTCGGGTCTGTGTTATTTCGAATAACTATTCCGAGTGGTTGGTACAATGGATGATATAAAAATACGGTCAAATCATAATCTGCCAACAGACTGTTAAAGTTTAAAGCGAGTATGGCTAACGTTGTAGGCAACACAATAGGCAATATGACGCGGAATAATGTATAC
>NZ_JBFTQB010000196.1:0-8188 GCF_056398785.1 Paenibacillus sp. 01T422
GGCTTCTATCGATCGCGACCAATCCAGAGGAAAATCAAATTACTGCCTACCGCCAGCTGACGGCACATGTGAGAAACCTTGATCCGAAAGCCCGGATTTTCGTTGTGCACAGACTCGATCGGGATACGTCTGGTGTCATGATGTTCGCCAAAAACGAAAAGGCTCAGCAGCACCTGCAAAACACCTGGCAGGATAGCGTGAAAGAGCGTACATACGTAGCTCTGGTGGAAGGATTGGTCAAAAAATCAGAGGGCACCATTTCTTCCTGGCTGAAGGAACATGCCAAATCACTTAAAATGTACTCAACCCCCTATCCGAATGACGGACAGCATGCGGTAACACATTACAAAACGCTACAGGCAAACCGGAGCTTCTCCCTGCTTGAAGTTAATCTGGAAACAGGGCGTAAAAATCAAATCCGCGTCCACATGCAGGACATCGGTCACCCTGTTGTCGGCGATAAAAAATATGGTTCAAAAACGAAGGAAATTGGCCGTCTCGGACTTCATGCGCGTGTGCTTGCCTTCCTGCATCCGACAACAGGTGAGCTGCTGCGTTTTGAGACGAACATTCCGAAGTTGTTCATGAATCCTTTCCGTGAATTGCCCGCAAAAAAATAAGCAAATAGGAGCTTTTAATAAATGCGAATTGTTGTGCTTGACGGTTATACGTTAAATCCTGGCGATTTGGACTGGGATGGTTTACATGCGCTTGGACAGGTAAGTGTCTACGAGCGCACCGCTGAATCACAGATCGTCGATCGCGCGGCTGATGCTGACATCGTGTTAACGAACAAGACGCCGCTTTCGGCAGCTACATTGCGGCAGCTTCCTAAGCTTCGCTACATCGGCGTCCTTGCGACGGGCTATAACATCATTGACATACAAGCGGCTAAGGAGCACAACATTCTTGTGACCAATGTTCCCGCTTACAGCACGCAATCCGTTGCTCAGTTGGTTTTTGCTCTATTGCTGGAGTTCTGCCACCGAGTACAGAAGCATAGTGACAGCGTTGTAAAAGGAGACTGGTCGAGCTCAGTCGACTTCTGCTACACGGTATCTCCTCTCATGGAGCTTAGCGGCAAAACGCTAGGGCTCATCGGCTTAGGCCAAATCGGCAAACAAACAGCGCTCATCGCCAAGGCCATGGGTATGAATGTAATTGCTACTGGCAGTGGTAGACGTACTCCTGAGCCAGTCGATGGTCTTACATGGGTGCCGCTGGATGAGCTTCTGCAGCAGTCAGACGTCATCTCTCTCCACTGTCCGTTGACTCCGGAGACCAAAGAGCTTATTCGTGCAGACCGAATTGCATTAATGAAATCTACGGCTATTCTCATAAATACGGCTAGAGGCGGTCTTCTGAATGAAGCCGATGTTGCGCAGGCCCTGAACCAAGGGCGTCTGGCTGGCGCCGGGCTCGACGTATTGACTGTAGAGCCGCCAACATCGGATAATCCCTTGCTGCACGCGCGAAATGTGCTCATTACCCCGCATATTGCTTGGGCAACCAAAGAAGCTCGTGCTAGGTTGATGACGACAGCTGTTAGTAATGTGGGTGCCTTCCTTGAGGGGCGGTCGCAGAATTTGATTGGGTGATTAGAGCTCGAAGAGTTGAAGGAATAGTACAAAAAGAGGATCGAGATTCCAACAGTGTTGGGATTTCGATCCTCTTTTTGGTGATGGTGCTGCCTGTGTGCCCCGAAGTGAACTACAGGACGCTATTTGGCGTAAATAGTGGGAAATAGCTGACATGGTGGAACTACAGGGCGTTATTTCCGTTCCTCGGTTGATTCTCTCCGACAATCGGGAGAATAGCGGACTCCAGTTCCGTTTACTGCCGGGAATGGTGGCTTTAACTCAAAATAGGGGACTGTAGTTCCCCTATTGGGTTTGGCGGGTGGTGCAGGGCAGAGCTTGGGCACGGTAGGCAAAGCAGAGCAAGGCAGGCACAGCAGAGCAAGGCAGGCACAGCAGAGCAAGGCAGGCACGGCAGAGCACGGCAGAGCACGGCAGAGCACGGCAGAGCACGGCAGAGCACGGCAGAGCACGGCAGAGCACGGCAGAGTACGGCAGAGCACGGCAGAGCACAGCAGAGCACGGCAGAGCACGGCAGAGCACGGCAGAGCACGGCAAAGCACGGCAGAGCACGGCAGAGCACGGCAGAGCACGGCAAAGCACGGCAGAGCACGGCAGAGAACGGCAGAGAACGGCAGAGCACGGCAGAGCACAGCAGAGCACGGCAGAGCACAGCAGAGCACAGGCGAGCCAGTGCAGAGCCTACTTCAGCAGTGCCGCATAATCCATCTGCGGCACAATGCCCGCCTCTGCTGCGCGCTGAAGCAAGGTCAGAACAGCGCCATATCCGTCATCGCCAAGATTAGCGGTGAACTCGTTCACATACAGGTCGATGTGCGCCTGAGCGACCTGCGGGTCCATCTCCTGCGCGTGCTGCATGACGTAGTCGCGCGAAACTTCCGGATGCGCCCACGCGTATTCCACAGAGGCGCGGGCCCAGCCCGCAAGCGCCTCAAGATCCATCGAGCGCCGCGCTACAATGGCGCCGAGCGGGATCGGCAGGTTGGTATCTTCTTCCCACCAACTGCCCAAATCTTTGAGAAGCGCTAACCCGTACGACGGGTAAGTAAAACGCGCTTCATGAATCACGAGGCCGGCGTCAATCTGGCCGTCTCGAACTGCAGGCATGATCTCGTGGAACGGCATGACCACGATTTCACCGACGCCGCCCGGAACGTTCTGTTCCGCCCAGAGGCGGAACAGCAAGTACGCGGTCGAGCGCTCGCTTGGCACGGCGACCCGGCGGCCGCTAAGCTGTGCCGGGTCAGGATCTGCTGCGCCGGACTGCGTCAGCACGAGCGGGCCGCAGCCTCTGCCCAAGGCGCCGCCGCAGGGCAGCAGGGCGTACTCTTTCAGCACCCATGGGAGTGCTGCGTAAGAGATTTTGAGCACATCAGGGCCTGTGCCTTCGGCAGCCAGCTTGTTCGTAATGTCGATGTCGGCATATAGGACATCCAGCTCCGGAGCGCCGGGGATTAAGCCGTGCGCCCAAGCATGGAAAACAAAAGTATCATTGGGACAAGGTGAATACGCAATTTTCATAATTAAAGCACCTCCGCTAAGACTGAACTTGCTGCTTCTAAAGCTTGTAAAGCATCTCCGATGCGCCAGGCATCGCGGTCACGTGGACCAACCGCGTTGGAAATCGCGCGGATTTCAATCACAGGCACGCCGCGCAAGGCGGCGGCCGTGGCAATGCCGAAGCCTTCCATGGCTTCGGCCGCAGCTCCGGGCACGCGCGCCGCTAGCTGGGCTGCAGTAGCCGCCGTCCCGGTAGCAGTCGCTACCGTGAGCACTGGCGCAGTGCGCGCGCTAAGGCCAGCGGCTGTGAGCGCCGCCGTTAATCGCTCGGCTGTGTCAGCTGCAACGCTGATACGCGTTGTGCCGAAGCCGAGCTCGTCGAGGGAGCTGAAGCCGTCCAGCAGCTCCACGCCAAGATCCGCGGCGATGATTTCGCTCGCAACCACAAGCGAGCCGATCTCCGCTTGTCCGGGAAATCCGCCGGCAATACCGAATATAACAACCAAATCATATTGTGCTGCGGCAAGCACCATTGCGCCATTAACGGCTGCTGCTGCAAGGCCTACGCCCGCCAAAGCGAATTCAAACCTGCTGTCATGGCCAAGCCCCCGCTGCACAGCATCTCTTTCAGGCGCTACTGCCGTCATAATAAGTACACGCATTATTAGGCCAATCCCCTTTTTAATCAAAAACCATGATGAATACTTTATAGATTATTTTACATGACTAGGACCAAATAAGAAACTTTTGAACACTTCCACTACAGCCGTCTTGACTTCGATATCTAATTTAATTATCATCTAATTAGATATTCGATAAATTGGATTTAAGTTGGAGGARCCCTGCCATGCAGTTAGATAAAATTATCACTTACCACAAAGCGCTCTCTGACGCAACGCGTATTCGCATGCTCATTTTGCTGAGAGATGGCGAACTGAACGGTCAAGTGCTTGCTGAGAAATTAGGCGTTACACCCGCCACAATCACTCATCATGCGACCAAACTTCGTGAAGCCAGCCTCATTCATGAACGCAGAGATAAGAATACGATTTACTTCGCTTTGAACGAATACTTTATTCGCAGCAACGCCAACGCGACAGCTGACCTCATTTTCAAAAATCAGAAAGGAGAATCAGCAACCATGCAGTCAGAAGACGCGCGCCAGAACTTGAAGCAGTCCATCATTCGCAATTTTTTCACGCAGGACGGTAAACTTAAGCACATCCCTTCTCAACTTAAAAAGAAGCTGATCGTATTAGGGCACCTCATCGACCAGCTCGAAAAGGGACGCACGTATACAGAGAAAGAGCTTAACGAGTGGATTAAGCAGTATCATCCCGATTTTGCAACGCTTCGCCGGGAGTTTATTATGCATCAGTTCATGTTCCGGGAAAACGAAATTTATGAGATGAATCCGCCCGAAATGTGGGCCAAATGGGAAACCTTATCTTGATTTATCTTAATCGTGTCAAGTGGACACTTCCCCAAATAAAAATTAGGAATATGGACATTCATCCATACACCATCTAGATGAATGACATATAGTAATTTTGTGAAGGGAGGGATAGATATGAGTTGCGGATGCGGAACAACCTATAATGGAGCTGCTGTAGTCCTCGTTTTATTCATCCTCTTGGTTATCGTTCTAAGTACCTTCGGATTTGGTTGGTAATGACTTTGAAAAGCGGCTGGGACGATGATTTCGTCTTGGCCGCTTACTTTTTTGTGAGCTTTTACGTTATAATGAAAGCCTGTAACAATCTTTGCATATATTACCTACTCAGGATGGAGACGAGGAATTGTGGCTACTCCGATTTTAACCATTGTGGTCCCTTGTTATAACGAAGAAGAAGTCCTTCCGGAAACGGTATTCCGGCTTAGCGGCGTAATCGACGCCCTCATCACAGATCATCTAATCGCAGGCACGAGCACTATGCTCTTGGTTGATGATGGCAGCAAGGACGCAACGTGGTCGCTTATCGAGCGCTTTCACGCCTCAAACTCCTTTGTTACCGGGCTTAAACTAGCCCGCAATGCGGGGCATCAAAGCGCCTTGCTTTCCGGTCTCATGCACGCCAAATCTTATTCCGATTGTGTCGTATCCATCGATGCGGATCTACAGGATGACACGGATGTTATCCGAGAATTCGTTCTCAAATACCGCGAGGGCAACGATATCGTATACGGTATCCGGCAGGATCGATCGGCAGATACCTTTTTCAAACGGGCAACTGCTCAAGGCTTTTATAAATTAATGACTTCCCTTGGGGTGAAAATACATTACAATCATGCGGATTTCCGTTTAATGAGCAAGCGTGCCCTCGATAATTTGGAGAAATTCCAAGAGGTTAATTTATTCCTGCGTGGCATGGTGCCGCTGCTTGGTTTCCCATCTACTCAGGTGTATTACGACCGTAAAGAACGTTTCGCCGGAGAATCCAAGTATCCGCTGCGCAAAATGCTTGCCTTCGCTTTCGACGGCATCACGTCTTTCAGCGTAACACCAATCCGTTTCGTCACATTAATGGGTTTCGTCCTATTCCTTCTCAGTGTCGTTGCTGGGTTATATGCCATTATCGGCAAATTGCTGGGAGCGAATGTGACTGGCTGGACTTCACTGGTCTTGTCGGTATGGTTCATTGGAGGCGTGCAGTTGCTGGCGCTTGGTCTAATTGGCGAATACATAGGAAAAATATATAAAGAAGTGAAGCAGAGACCGCTTTTTGTCATTGAGAAGGTTTTAAAAGGGAGCGCTCAAGAACAGGATGAGTTACAGGTAAACCCTCCATCTATCCCTACTGCTTCGAACCGGCGCTAACATGATACAACAACGATTATTAGCATTGTTCTCAGGAAGCTTCTTACGATTTTTACTTGTTGGTGTTTTTAATACTTTGGTTGGTCTATCCGCCAGCTTCGCTTTCTTCAATGTGCTGCATCTGAACTATTGGCTCTCGACATTCGCGGGAAATACACTAGGTGCTATCGTCAGCTACACGCTAAATCGTACATTTACGTTCCGCTCGAATGCCAGTGTGGGCAGCAGCTGGTGGAAGTTTGCGATTGTTATTTTAGGCTGTTATGGCTTGTCTTATAGCTGCGGTCTGCTGCTCTCTGAAGCCGCAGGTGCACTGTGGCCAAGCTTGCAGGCAAAATGGCTGCATAATGCTGCCATTTTGATAGGAAATGGCTTGTACACCATTGGTAATTATTTGGGACATAAGTATTTTACATTTCGGGCTAATGGTCCCACCAGCAGTGGGGTATCCTAATCACCAAGAGGTGATGCCTAATGGCACGTAGAAGAAGCAACCGGGCCATCGTGCCCGGGTCCGAACACGGATTAGGAATTCTTAAAGCACAAGTTATGCGAAATCAAGGTTATAATGTGAATCCAGAGCGTCCTGATTTGGTCAAATACGAGGTCGCCCGAACGCTGGGTGTTCCCCTGCAGCAAGGTTACAACGGCCAATTGAGCTCCGAAGATGCAGGCAGGATCGGCGGTCCGATCGGTGGAGCGATGGTGAAGGAACTCGTGCGCATGGCACAGCAAAAATTGGCGGAGCAGCGGCCCCCGCAATGATCCACTTCCCAAGAGATGCCATAATCCGCCGCGGCTGTACATAAACTAATAGCAAGCTGCTTGCAGCGCTATTTTTTATGCAAAAGTCAGGTGATGATGGTCGATGAATCCTCCAGGCAACCGTCCGCCAAAGCCCGATTGGAAAGGGCTCACGGCGCAAGCCGGTGATGTGCTGGGCCCTGAATTCTGGCAGGACATTGCCAGTATCATCCCGTTAACCGGGCCAAGAATCGATATGTATGAAACACAGCAAGAGCTCGTTGTTGTCGCGGAGGTTCCCGGGTTGTCCGCACCMGAGCAGATTCAACTATCTTTCCGCGATCAATCGCTGTTAATCCGAGGACATCTAGTTCGGCCTTATCAAGTGCTCGATGAGCAAATGCGACTGTCCGAGCGATTCTTCGGTGCCTTTGAGCGTATCATTCGCTTACCCGGAAGAGCTTTGACCGAGCAAATGCGGGCGCAGTATCATAACGGTCTGCTTATCATCCGCATTCCTTTGGCACCACCCGATGGGGAAAAAGTTATTCCTATTCAGTTCACATAACGTTCAGCCACCCTAAGCTTGCCGGAGACGCCGTCACCTGCCCGCCATAGGATCAAGGTTGGGCGTTATTTGTTTTGGGATTTTTGGAAAAGAGAAATGAATCTTCGTTTGTCCCCATATAATTAAAAAGAGAACATTCGGAAAGCGGATATGGAGGGGATTATTGTGGTACGCATCCAATTTCAATCAATTCATATCGACAGCCTAGCGGCATCATCCAGTGTGAACAAGGGAACTAATCGGATCGTCGGCAGGCGGCATTCCGTGAAGACCAACCAGGGACTCGGAGAAGTGAATGGCGAGGGCAATGTAGTGATCGGCGGTAAGCATGTCGTTAACGACGCGGACCTCTTTGATTTTAAACCATTTATCCGAAAGAGCTGAGAAATAACCATGTGGTTTCAAAAGAAAAAATCGCCGCCTCCCCAACCGCAAGGAGCCAGAACTGCGGCACCATCGACATCGCAATCGCCAGCCGGGGCGACCGCTCCTATTAGACCTGAGCCCGCCTCTGCCTCTTCCCTAACCGTTCAGCAATTAGAAAAGCGCCTGAAGAAATTAGAAGAAGAGTTATCAAACCTGACCGCCAAACATCCGCAGATTCATATAGATACCTTGCATATTCATCAGCCTGTCCTAGAAAATCTAACCTTTCGTTTAGATCACTTGGATATCAAAGAACTGAGCGGCTCCTTAAATTTGGGGAACAACTTCGGGGCTAAGCCGAATGAGAAAAAAGGCCCCCTCGATGAGGCTTTTCAGCGTGCTCAAGTGTCAAAAGAACCGGCTGCAGCCGCATCCCGACCAGCCCCTCCTAAAGCCTCCAAGGGAGAATCACCCGCTTCAGCAGAGTCAGGCAGCGACGGCGCGGCGGCAGCGACAGAGCGAACCTCCACCGGTTACAAGTACACGCCGCAATCCAAAACGAAATGAGGTGTTTCCCCTTGTCCTCCTTCATGT
>NZ_JBFTQB010000197.1:0-11131 GCF_056398785.1 Paenibacillus sp. 01T422
GTATCCATCGATGCCAGCCAAGATCATCTGTCCCAACTTTTCGTCCAGCGACATGCCCGCAGTAGGGCTTGATGGCGTTGGGCTTGGAGTCGGTGCTACAGTTGGAACTGGCGTAGCTGCTGGCTCATTCGCAGATGGCGTTGGTGAAGCAGGTGTGGCTGACGGCGTGTTATCTTTTGGAGAAGAGGCACACCCCATTAAAAAAAGAGATAACGCAGCCGCACACATCATACTCTTGGTATATCTAGGAATAATAAGATTCACTCTAACACCTGCCTTTATGATAAGTCATGCCTACATGCCTATTAGACGATGTGCCAAATGAAATAGTTACAGATAAAAGTTGCAGATTAACACTGAACTACTCTTTCCTAAGCTCCGCTAACAGGTATTTCCACAGCAAATAGATCCCATAACATCCCAAATAGCCTCCGCTTAAAAGGAATAATTGGTTGTTAAACACCGCATGAATATTCGTCATAAACACCGTATCGTCCCGCAAAATGTCATAAACCGCCACAGCGGAAATGATGCCAAACACATACGCACTAACCAATGCCAGCACATGAAACCCAATACGACAGGCTGTGAACATCCACGCTCCAACAAGCATGCAAGCCGGAATCAAAAACAGAAGCAATACGATCATACTGGACATTGTACCTGTTCACCTCATTAACAGCATTGACAAGCATATTTCACCTCAAACAGCCTCCAGACTATTTTTTTAGCCACCTATCTTGCCGTTTCTTCTTCGTTCGACAATTGATTCTTTTACCTTTCTGTGGCAAGATTAGCGAAGAACCATTAATAGGGATGTTTGAAGAAACTTGAACGTTGGTCAAAAGCCCGCCTAACCACGAATGAACAGGAGTTAATCTATGTCAAAACCGTTCTTCAAATTGCTAACCGAGCTCTCCTCACGTAAATGGGTATCCCAAGTGACAGGAGCTTTTGCCAGGTCCAGAGCAAGTCGGATGTTCATTCCCCGTTTTGCCCAAACTTACGGTATACGTATTGAAGATGCTGAGAAGCATGTCAAAGACTACAAATCCTTAAATGATTTCTTTACTCGCCGCCTAAAGCCGGGTTTACGCCCGATTCATGAAGACGAGACGCGCGTCGTAAGTCCGGTTGACGCCATGATTACAGGAATTGGGGACATTAAAGAAGGCTTAATCGTCAATGTCAAAGGTCAAGACTACACCATCGACGAGCTGCTTAACCGGTCGCCCCGCACAGTCAATTACAAAAATGGCTTCTATTTCGTTCTGTATTTAAGCCCAACCGACTATCACCGCATCCATTCTCCGATTTCCGGGGATATCCTTGAAAAAGAGCACGTGCTCGGCAAAGTTTATCCGGTGAACGAATTCGGTCTTCGCCACATGAAGCGAGTACTTAGTCGCAATGAGCGATTAATCACCTTCATCCAGCATCATACAGGTGAAGTTGCCGTCGTTAAAGTCGGCGCGCTGAACGTGAGTTCGATCCAGTACGTCAAGCCGCTTCCCAAGACATTGGAGCGCGGTCAAGAGCTAGCCTATTTCGAATTCGGCTCAACCGTTGTGCTGCTTTTTGAAGATGATATGTTTGAACCTCGCCCAGACCTTAAGCTTGGTTCCAAAGTGAAAATGGGAGAAGACCTCGGCCGTTTCCTAGATAAATAGCGAGAGGAGCGCATCATGGCTGCCATAACAACACCATCTTCCGAATCCAAAAGCTTGCAGGGTGCAGGAGATATTAAACCAACCGTTTATCGGATATTATTTGCAATCGGCCTTGTCCATTTGCTGAATGATTCTATCCAATCTGTCATTCCCGCCATCTTCCCAATTCTGAAAAGCGAAATGGGATTAAGCTATTCCCAGGTAGGTTGGGTACAGTTCGCCATCAACTTCACGGCTTCTATCATGCAGCCCGTTGTCGGCTTATACTCAGACCGTAGGCCATCGCCCTACATGTTGCCGATTGGCATGGCATCAACCCTTACTGGGATGCTGCTGCTAGCTTTCGCTCACTCGTATTGGGTCGTGCTGCTGTCTGTATGCTTCGTAGGGCTTGGCTCCGCTGCTTTCCATCCAGAGGGCTCCCGGGTGTCGCATATGGCTGCCGGAGCACGCAAAGGCTTGGCACAGTCCATCTTCCAGGTTGGCGGTAACTTCGGCCAATCCTTGGCGCCGGTCATGACCAAATGGATTTTCATTCCACTTGGACTTTTCGGCTCCATATGGTTCACTGGCGTCGCTGCGATTGCCATAGTCGTACAGCTGTTTATTGCTCGCTGGTACAAAGCCGAATTGGCTAACTTCCCAGTCAAACCTAAGTCAACGGTGAAGCGTACTGTCAATCCCGTTCACCGCAAACGTGTCTTTTTCGCCATATACGTATTGATCTTCCTTGTTTTCGTTCGATCATGGTATGGCGCTGCAATGAGCGGCTATTTCGCTTTCTTCCTGCAAGATAACTACGGCATGTCAATTAACCGTGCACAGGACTTCATCTTCTTGTTCCTCGCGGCTGGCGCTGTGGGAACTTTTTTTGGCGGTCCGATCGCTGACCGTTTCGGTAAACGCAATGTCATTTTCTTCTCCATGCTGGGCTCAGCGCCATTCGCTTTGCTGCTGCCGCATGTTGGTATTACTTGGGCTTATGTCTTGCTTGTCGTCATCGGTATTATTCTCTTGTCCAGCTTCTCCGTTACCGTTGTTTATGCCCAAATGCTTTTCCCTGGCAAAGTAGGAACCGTATCCGGCCTTATTACCGGACTCGCCTTCGGACTTGGCGGTATCGGCAGTGTCGTACTTGGAAATCTCTGCGACGCGATTGGCACAACGCGTGTGATGGAATTGTGCGCATTCCTGCCGCTTCTCGGCATCCTAACTTTCCTTCTTCCTTCTGACCGTAAGTTAAAAGAGTGGACTGAGGAACAGAATTAACACAAACAACCTTGCTCAACAGACTGGAAACAGCTGCTGGAGCAAGGTTTTTTTGTGCTGACGCACCTCAATTATCATCAAAGCAAATAACGCCGATTACTCCTGCTAATTTCCACTATTGATCTACTTTTGCTCAATTAACTGGAATTTCTACCACTATTTTTACCAAATTTAGGATATTTCGTTCAAATCCAGCTATTTAACTGTAGCTTCTACCGCTTCCATGACCGCTTCGCGTACTTTCTCAACAACCGCATGATTGAATACGCTCGGAATAATGTAATACTCGCTCAGCTCATCTTCATTCACTACCGAGGCAATCGCTTTGGCTGCTGCAAGCTTCATTTCTTGCGTGATTCGGGAAGCACGGCAATCCAGCACCCCGCGGAAAATGCCTGGGAAACATAGCACATTATTGATCTGATTCGGATAGTCCGAACGACCTGTCGCCATAACGCGAACGTAAGGCTCCGCCTCTTCCGGCGTGATTTCCGGTGTCGGGTTCGCCATAGCGAATACGATCGGATCAGTCGCCATTTTCTTCACATCTTCTACCTTCAAGACGCCCGGACCGGATAGGCCAATGAAAATATCAGCATCAGCAATCACATCGGACAAAGGCCCTTTCAGCTCAAAAGGATTCGTGTTATTCGCATACCAATCCCAAGCGGAGTTCGAATAGCTTTCTCCACGCACGATAGCACCTTGTCGATCTACACCAATGACGTTAGTGACACCTGCAGCAAGTAGCATTTTCGTACAAGCGATACCTGCAGCTCCGATGCCCGTAATTACCACTTTACACGACTCCAACTGTTTGCCCACTAGTTTAACTGCATTAAGCAAACCAGCAAGAATAACAACTGCAGTTCCGTGCTGATCGTCATGGAATACCGGAATATCCAATTCATTGATCAATCGTTCTTCAATTTCAAAACAACGCGGCGACGAAATATCCTCTAAATTAATACCACCGAACGCTGGTGCGATGGCTTTCACAGTTCGAATGATTTCCTCTGTATCTTGTGTGTCCAGGCAAATTGGGAAGGCATCAACGCCTGCCATTTGCTTGAACAGCATAGCCTTACCTTCCATAACTGGCATAGCTGCTTCAGGTCCGATATTGCCAAGCCCAAGGACAGCTGTCCCGTCAGAAACAACGGCAACTGTATTCCGTTTGATCGTTAATGAGTGCGCTTTGGATGGATCTTCATGAATCGCCATACATACACGTGCGACTCCCGGCGTATATACACGGGACAGGTCGTCCCGATTTTTAATCGGAATCTTCGGAGTGACTTCAATTTTGCCGCCCAAATGCATAAGGAACGTTTGGTCGGATACGTTAATTAACCGTACACCAGGGATACCTTTCAATACTTTAACAATCACTTCGGTATGATCCGGATCGCTAACTTGAACTGTAATGTCCCGTGTTGTTGTTGTTTTACTGGCTCGCGTCACGTCAACCGCGACGATATCGCCACCGGCATCGCCTATGGCTGTAGCAATTTTCCCAAACGTGACCTGTTCTTTATGTATTTCCAAACGCACAATCACGCTTGTGCCTCCACCATTTAATCCTGCCATTTAGGGATCACTCCTACAATAAAATGATTAATTGACCACATGTTAGATCATAGCATACTCTGTCAATCATGCCAAAATCATATTGTTGATTTTATGACAATTTCTGAGACTTGCCGCAGGGCAGCAACGCCTCGACGTATTTCCTGCTCCGTGAGGTGGGCAAAACCGAAGATCCCCCCGGCCTTCCCCGGGGGGATGCCATAGGAACTGGCGTCGCTCCACGTGACGCCGATCTTACGGCACTCGGCTGCATAAGCGGCATAGGTGCGGGGGTCCCCCCGCCACCAGCCGAACTGATGCAGCCCCGCGTCACTCTCCACCCACTCGAAGAGGGTGGAGAGCTGCTCCTGCAGCAGCGCTTGCAGGAGCAAGAACTTGCTCGCGTACACCCGCCGCATGCGGCGCAGGTGTCGCTCGTAGCCGCCGCTCGCCATGAACGCGGCGAGCGAGCGCTGTTCGAGCAGCCCCGAAGGGTGCGGCTCGTATAGCCGCTTCGCGGCTACAAAAGCGTCGTGCAGCGCCTCCGGCAGCACGACATATCCGATGCGCAGGTCCTGCAGCATCGTTTTGGAAAAGGTGCCGATGTAGACCACTCGGCCCTCCTGGTCTAGCACCTTGAGCGGCTCAATGGGCCGCCCGCGGTGCCTGAACTCGCTGTCATAGTCGTCTTCGACGATGACAGCGCCCTGCTCTGCCGCCCAGCGCAGCAATTGCTGGCGGCGCTCTAGACCCAGCACCGCCCCCGTAGGGAACTGGCGGCTGGGTGTCACGAACAGCAGCCGTGCGTTCCACGGCTGCGGGACAAGCCCTTGCCCATCCACATCCGCGTGGATGGGCACTCCGCCAGCCGCCAGCACAGCGCGGCTGGCGCCTTGGTAGCCCGGACGCTCCACGATGACGGGATCGCCTTCGTTCACAAGCATTTGGGTCAGCAGCGCAATGGCTTGCATAGACCCGTTAACGATCACGATGCGTTCTGGCGACGCCTCGATGCCGCGTATTCGCCTTAGGTGCTGTGCGATCGCTTCGCGAAGCGCATAATGCCCCTCGGCGACGTGAGCTTCTACCTGCGGCGACTCTGTCATGCGCCRCACCTGCTCGTACATCCCGCGGTTCCATAGCTCCCGCGGAAATTCATCCAAGTGCGGCCGACCCATCACGAACGCAATCTCTTTCCCTCGTCCTTGCTCCTGGACCCGCCCTAGCCCCCGCTCCATCACTTGCTCACGCCTCAACCCCCGTCCATCCCAATCCGCCTCACAAACCCGCGTCGCCCAGTCCGAAAGACGAATATCCTTCCCCTCAAAAGGCACCTGCTTCTCCTGCACCCCATTATAAACAACATAAGTCCCTCTACCGATATCAGCTTGCAAATACCCCTCAGCAATCAGCATATCGTAAACCTGATTAACGGTCCCGCGCGATAACCCATACAAGGCAGCTAATTCACGACTTGATGGCAGCTTCGTATCGCGCGGCAGCTTATTCCCGAGTATGTTGTCATGCAGGGCATGATACAAAGCCGCATATTTACTCGCATATCTCGCCTGATAGGTATGGTACGGTATATGAAAATCCATACATCCTCCCCCTTTGAAACTCCTACTGCCCTCTATCGGTTTTTCTCTTCTTTCTCTTCTCTTCTCTTCTCTTCAAAAAGTCCCTTCGCACTACACCAATTGGTCCACAAAAACACAACCAAATTGGACCTTTCTATTACACCATTTTTCCATTATGCTTACTAAAATCTCATATATCTGACTTTTTGACAAGGAGAATATGCCAATGAATTTCCAACCAATCCTGCTAGAAGGAACCCAAGTTACTCTACTGCCGATGCAAGAATCCCACATTAGCGCTCTG
Source organism: Paenibacillus sp. 01T422 (assembly GCF_056398785.1). NCBI lineage: Bacteria > Bacillati > Bacillota > Bacilli > Caryophanales > Paenibacillaceae > Paenibacillus > Paenibacillus sp. 01T422. The sequence continues at coordinate 6,393 of NZ_JBFTQB010000197.1, forward strand.
GTGGAGGCGGCCTCAGATCCAGCCATCTTTGCTTACATGACACCGCTGCTTCAACCTTCAGCTGTTGAACAATTTGTCCGCCAAGCTCTCGATGAGCAAAAAGCTGGCCTAGGCATTCCCTACAGTGTGTATGACAAACAGTCCGATAGCATCGTCGGCAGCACACGACTTTTCGATTACTCTGCCGCAAACCGCCATGTCGAGATCGGCCATACTTGGTACAATCCCCGTGTTTGGCGGACCAGAATTAATACGGAGTGTAAGTATTTGCTGCTGCAGCATTGCTTTGAGACCTTAGACCTCCTTCGCGTGCAGCTTAAAACAGACCTGAGAAATGAGCGCTCCCAAGCGGCAATTACCCGTATAGGCGCCCAAAAAGAAGGCACTCTTCGCCAACATCGCGTGCTTCACGACGGTTATGTAAGGGACACCGTTATGTTCAGTATCATTGCCAGCGAATGGGCGGATGTGAAACTGCGGCTATCAGGATTTTTAAATCAGGTAAACGTTTAGATCCGAATAAAAATCTATCCAAAAAAATTTGTTTCTCGCAGTGACGTACCGGGGGGAAAGTGGTATAATAACTGCAAAAAATGAATAGCAAATTGGAAGGAATGACCCATGCTTATGAATCCTCTGGCACGACAGTTAAACGAGACCCTGGAACGTGAAAATTCTCACGTATTTGACATGCTTTCTGCATTAGGTAAATCGATTTACTTCCCGAAAGAAGGCATTCTTAGCCAATCTGCTGAAGCCAAGGCCAAAGCCAAAAAGTTCAACGCTACGATTGGTATTGCGATCGAAAACGGTCAGCCGATGCATTTGAAGGTCATTCAAGATACTCTCTCCACCTACGCACCTAAAGATATATATGAATATGCGCCGCCAGCCGGCAAGCCCGAGCTCCGCAGCGCATGGCGCAAGAAGATGCTCGAAGAAAACCCTGAGATCGGCAGCAAACTGATCGGCAACCCGATCGTAACGAATGCGTTGACGCACGGTCTAAGTATCGCAGCTGACCTTTTCGCAGATGCTGGCGACTCCGTTATTATTCCGGATAAAAACTGGGAGAATTACGAGCTCACTTTTGAAATCCGCCGTGGTGCAAAAATTGTGAACTTCCCGCTCTACAATGAGGAACAGAAGTTTAATGCTGCTGGCCTCCGTGAAGCGCTGCTTGCTCAACAATCCAAAGGTAAAGCCATCGTTGTCTTGAACTTCCCGAACAACCCAACTGGCTACACGCCTGGGGCTGAAGAGGGTAATGAGATTGCTGCCGCGATCAAAGATGCAGCTGAAGCTGGAATCAATGTCGTTGTGCTCACTGACGATGCCTACTTCGGACTTTTCTTTGAAGGTTCCCTTCATGAGTCCTTGTTCGGTAAATTAGCCGACATTCACCCGCGTGTGCTTGCAATCAAAATTGACGGTGCTACCAAAGAAGAATACGTCTGGGGCTTCCGCGTTGGTTTTGTCACTTATGCCGGCCAAAGCGAAGCGATGCTTAGCGCACTAGAACAGAAAACAATGGGTATCATCCGTGCGACGATCTCCAGCGGGCCTCACCCATCCCAAACCTTCGTGCTTCATGCGCTTAACTCCCCGGAGTTCAATCAGCAGAAGCAAGAGAAATATGAGATCATGAAAGGCCGTGCGAACCGTACGAAGTCCATTCTGGATTCCGGTAAGTTCGATGATGCATGGGGCTACTACCCGTTCAACTCCGGTTACTTCATGTGCCTGAAGCTCAAAACCGTTGATGCCGAGACTTTGCGTCTCCACTTGCTGGATCAGCATGGTGTGGGTACCATCGCTCTTGGAGCGGCTGATCTTCGCGTCGCTTTCTCCTGTATTGAAGAAGGCAACCTGGAAGAGTTGTTCGACCTCATTTATCAAAGCGTGAAAGAAATCGAAACCGTCTCCGCTAGCAAATAGCCGAAACGAACAAAGAGGCTGTCTTAATGGGTCTATACCCTATAAGCAGCCTCTTTTTTATGCGATTATGCCAAATCCTGGCGAACCAGCTCACCATMCTGCTCGTACCATTTCTTCCACTCATCCATCGGAAAGTCCATCGCTTGCCCGTCCAGCAGCGCAGACATCATATCCAGACAAACATGCCAGCCAGCTAAGTCCTTTGGTGTATGGTCCGTCATCGTGCCTATGAACTCTTTTAAAACGAGCAAAGACCCCTCTGAGATTGCCGAAACTTCAAAGCGGACACGATCCTCTCCCCACGTGAACTCCAGCACAGAAAGCGGCTCGTAATCGGTAATCTCCATGTCGATCAATGTGCCCGAGCCATCCTTCCTATCAAATTTCATATGGCCACCCTTGCGCAGATCATCGACTTGAAGATTGCTCATCCATTTCTCTAATCGATCATTTTCGGTAAGTGCTGCCCAAACCTCGCTGACAGTATGCCCCAGCGGACGATTGTACTGGGCAATATACCCATTCTCACTTTTGTGAATCGTAGCAATCATGTGCATGTCCTCCTTAGATTTCAATCAATTTTTAAAGGATGCGTGCTGTAAACATCGATCTCGCCACCCTGGCTCCATTCGCCACGATTTCCATATCAATCTTGCAAAATCGGCGTGTCATTTCCACAATCGTCGGCACAATTTCAAAGACCTCGTCCATCTGCAGCGGAATCAGAAAATAACAGGATGAGCTATCCAGGATGAGATCGCCCTTCTTATGCTCCTTAACCGTGCGATAGGCCGCACGAATCATAATCGTGGTGAGTACACCCTCCGATACCAAGCCCTCGAAGTTCGTCATTTGCGGTGTCATGGTTCCTCTAAAAGTCAACTTGCCATCGGCATCGCGCACTTCGTCGATCCCTGCATAGATCTGCACCTCGAACGTCTCCCCGTTCTGCGGCTGCTGCTGCATATGCTGCATCGCTTTCATGACATCTTTGCGGCTAATGACGCCGATCATTTTCCGCTCGTTATCAATAACAGGCAGCAGTTCAATGCCTTCCCACACCATCATGTGCCCTGCTGAAGCAACCGAAGTTTTCAAGTTAATCATGAGCGGATTCGGTGTCATTAACGTGCTGATGAGCTGGCTTGGCTTCGCACCCACAATATCCTTGGTGGTAATCATCCCAATGGGCACCTTATGGCCGTCGATGACAGGATAACGTGTGTGCATGGTTTTGTCGGCTAGCTTCTGCATATCTTTGACGGTGTCCGTTCCTTCCAGCGAGTAAATCGGACTGTGTTTGCGCATGATGTCATCAACAATCATGATCTTCTTCTTAATCAGCCTGTCTTCCATCGCGCGATTGATCATCGTAGCCACCGTGAACGTATCAAAAGAACTCCCGATAATCGGCAGCTGAAGTTCATCGGCCAACTCTTTGACTTCAGGCGTCGTATCAAAACCGCCCGTAATCAACACCCCAGCCCCTTGGCTGAGGGCGCACATATGCGCTTGTACACGATTACCGACAATAAGCAAATTGCCCGCTTCAATGTATTTCAACATCGCTTCGAGCTGCATTGCGCCAATTACGAACTTGTTCAGTGACTTGTGTATACCGGAAGCTCCTCCAAGCACCACGCCTTCCACCACATTCACAATTTCCGCGAACGTGAGCTTATCGATGACTGGCTCCTCTTTTTTTTCCATGCGTATCGTACCGATTCGGCGTTTGGTGCTGACCAACCCGATATTTTCCGCTTCTTTGATGGCTCGATAAGCCGTTCCTTCGCTCACATCCAAATCTTGCGCAATTTGCCGAACAGACAGCTTGGTGCCGACAGGCACAGATTCAATATATTTCGTGATTTGTTCATGCTTCGTATGCAGCTCCGAATGGCCTGTGCTCATCGTTCACACCTCGCTGAACTGTGCTATAACATTGAGATAAGTATAGTACATTCAATTGGAAAAAGTAAGCAGATCACCTGATTCTCGAACTGCTCCATCAGCTTGTTGTACAATATAAAAACCTGCCGATTATCCGGCAGGCTCTATGTCATAATCAAAACTATAATAAAGTGCCAAAGCTACTGGTGATAAGGGATAGAACGCAGTTTCACCACACTCCTCGTGTTCCGTTCGTTCCTGCCTATTCGCCATAACTCTCTGGAAGTCATAGGTGCGTTGGCGTGAAACCTTGTTACTCTCAAACTCCATCGAAGATGCCAAGCTGCTCATAACCATCTCCCCCTTCATCATAATCATCAATGTATTACTACATTGAACATATTGATAATATATTATATAAATAATGAAAATATATGTGAAACAGCAATAAAAGTTTAATTTATTTTATAACAATACATCGGCTAATCAATTAGCTCAATAAAATATTTAATCTAATTTGATTCCTCACGCATTGTATTTTGTTGTATATAACATCAGTGCTAAGGAACATTCCCTGTTCTAAAAGCAGAGTTTGTGGGCAATAAAAAAGCACCCCGTGGGTGCTACTCTTGTTTATTCTCTGCTTCAGCTTTTGCTTTCGCCTCTTCTTCTAGTTTCTTCTTAGCGGCAGCCTTTTTCCGATCAGCTTCTGCCTCATCCCTTTGCCTTACAATTGCTTGCTGCTGACCTGTTTTATCTCTCATATCAAATCTGAATGAGATTTCCCGTTCACCTCCCCTATTCGCGTCTTACCATGATTATCCAACGCCAGACTTAATCTGAGCTGAGACCAATATCATGTATGAGAGTTTTCAAGGGCAAGAAATGGTTCACTGAAAAATGTATTGAAG
>NZ_JBFTQB010000198.1:0-9796 GCF_056398785.1 Paenibacillus sp. 01T422
GCGATGAGTCAAGCAGAAGTTATTGTTGGAAAAAATCAGCCCATTTCCCGGTCGAAGACAGTGGAACCTCCCGTTTCGTCCGAACAGCCTATCCTTTCAAAGCCGCAAAGAAAGGAAGCCAAATGGGAGCTTATTGTGCGGGGGAGCATTTTGCCGCTGACCGTCTTAATTTTGTGGCAGGTTTTCGGGTCATTAGGCATCGTATCCAAAACGCTGCTGCYCACGCCGTATGCGATAGGGCAGGCTTTTTATGACTTGCTCATTAGTGGTGAGCTCTTCAGGCATGTGCGAATTAGCATTTGGCGTGCGGCTGTCGGATTTCTGATTGGCGGCAGTTTAGGGTTGGCATTTGGSCTGCTCGTCGGTTTGTTCCGCAAGTTCGAGCAGACGCTTGATCCTTCCGTTCAGATGCTGAGGACCATACCGCATTTGGCGATCACACCGCTCTTTATTCTGTGGTTTGGCTTCGGCGAGTTCTCCAAGGTGCTGCTGATTGCGAAAGGGGCGTTTTTCCCGCTGTATGTGCAGACCTTTCTAGGAATCAGGAACGTGGATTCTAAATTGTTTGATGTTGCTCGAGTGCTGGAATTCAGTAAGTTCAAGCAAATCACGAAATTGGTATTACCGGCAGCGCTGCCTAATATTTTGCTTGGCTTACGGCTGTCGATCGGCGTTGCTTGGTTAGGCTATTCGAGCCGAATCGGGATAATAAGAGCCTCAAGGACTCCCATCTCAGTCGAAAAGAACCATTTTCGTCAGATAAAAGTCTCTGGAGGCTCTTTTTGGCGTCTGAATCAGCCTGTCTTGGATTTTAGAGGATCGCCTTATTTCGACAGACAAAATCCAGCTTTTATTTTATGATAGGTGGTATAATGAAAACGCTTACGTAGCTAGGTTCCTATAAATAGATGAGGTGAACAAGTGTGATGAAGCTAACTTACAATCTGAAGCTGGAGCATTCCCCCATTTTCAGAAGTTTTCTTATTTCCTATGTACTCATCCTGTTTATTCCCATGGTGACGGGCTTCATCTCCTATTACGTTTCCTCGGATATCATCAAGTCTAGCTCGCTCGAGGCAAGCGCGATGATGCTGAATCAAAGTAAAGACGTTCTGGATCGCAGAATGGAAGAGGTCGAGAACATCACGAGACAACTGTCATTGGACCAGGAACTGAACTATGTGCTGAATCAGCAAGTGGATGTCGATCACTACGACGTATATGCACTCTGGAAATCATGGCGCAATACGGCAGCGTACAGCTTGACGAACACTTTTCTGGAGGATTTCTACATTTATCTGAACAATTATCATGCTATTTTTACACCGTCCGGTGTGTATGTGCGCCCAGATGATTACTTCGACCTGTATCATTACGAGGAGGTAGATCCGATCCAGTGGAAGCAGGGACTACTCGGCAATATTCATCGCAGGGAAACGCTGCCGTCAAAGCCTTTTATCGGTAATGGGAAGAAAAGCAACGTCATCACCTATTTGCAGTCGATTCCGTTCGATAGCTTTCAGCATTCGCTCGGTACAGCTGTTATTTTGATTGATGAAAATGAAATAGCCAAAATGCTGGAGCGCATCCCGAAGCAGTACGGAGGCTGGGCTTATATCAGTGATAAGGACGGACATCCGATTGCCAGAGTTGGCATTGATGATGCTCAAATTCAAGCGATGAAAATCCCGCAACTGATTAGTCAACAACCTGGTAACCTTGTCGAGGGCGAGACGCTGTTAATTTCATCGAAATCAACCTATAACGGCTGGGTGTATGTTGTCGGCCTACCCAAAAATATCGTTTTGAAGCAGTCGGTATTCATTGCAAAAGTAACTTGGACGATCACGATTTCAACGTTATTGCTGGGTATAGTGGATTAATGCACTCACTGCCGAACATGAATTTGAAAAGAGAAACGGGTCATGTAGCAATCATTCGGATTAACGGCTATAGCGGCTTGGTCAGCAAAGAAATTATTCACGAGCTGAATGCAGCAAGGCTTTTGATCAAAAAATGCTTGGTTGATTTGAGCAGTATTTTTCAACTCAATGTAACGGATATCGACTCGGATAAAATCGGGATTCTCATGACGCTTAAGGAAGAAGTCGTTCAATTGGATGGGGAGGACATGACGGTTAATTTGTCTGGATTGTTTGAACAACTTAGAGAATATGTGAAAGAGGAGTATCGGATTCAAATGACGGTTGCCATTGGCGGCAGCTTCCAGTCACTTTCCGATAGCAGCCGTTCCTTTGAGGAAGCGAGAGGCGCGCTTGATTATTCGGTTTTTATGGAAGAAGCGGAAACGATCTGGTATCGGGATGTGATTAAGGAATCTACGACCTATTATTACCCGATTGATATGGAGCTGCGCATGTTGAATGCGGTTAAGATCGGCGAGTTGCAAGAGGTTCACCGGATTTTTGAACAGCTGCTGGCACACAACTTCACAGAACGGCAGCTATCAGCGGAGATGGTTCAGCAATTGTTTGGCGAATTGAAAGGAACTTTCTTTAAGCTGCTGCAGCATAGTCCGTTCACGGATCAAGCTGTGTCGCAAGGGCTGAAAGCGCGAATTGAGCATCTGCAGCTCTCGGCTAGCCTGGATCGCTTCCGCAATGACCTTCTTGAGCTGTTAGAAGCATTTTGCAGTAGAGTGCTGAAGAAAAAAGAAGATAGTACGGGAGAAATGATTAACAAAATCGTGGATTTCCTCGATGAGCATTACTCAGATTCTGACTTAAATCTCTATAAGATATCGGTTGACGTCGAGCTGCCAGAGAAGTATATATCGCAGTTATTTAAGGATCACACTGGTGAGAATTTATCGGACTATCTGGAGAAGATACGGATTAAAAAGGCAACCGATCTGCTGTTCAACAGCCAACATACGATTGATGAAATTTCGCAATATGTCGGATATAATAGCGCGCATGCGTTCCGAAGAGCTTTCAAACGTGTATCGGGCGTTTCCCCTAGTTTTTACCGTAAAACGGTCAATTAAGGCTGTTTCTGTATGAGCGTACCCTTGTGATAGAAGTGTACCTATACAGGAGGATCGTTTTGTGATTAATTGGGGGTGTTCATGATTCCATTCATAGAAGGAGCTGTTAACTTTGAAACTACGTTATCGAAGCTACGCAAAGGCGTGGACGGAAGCGCTTCCTATCGGGAATGGCCGTCTCGGGGCCATGGTTTTTGGCGATCCGGAAGCCGAGCATTTGCAGCTGAATGAAGATACGCTTTGGTCAGGCCGTGGGCCTGTTGATGGAAACAACCCGAATGCCAAGAACGTTCTGGCAGAAGTTCGTGGGCTTCTTGCCGAGGGCCGTTATGAGGAAGCGGACAAGAAGAGCAAAGGAATGATGGGGCCTTATAATCAATCCTATATGCCGCTTGGCGATCTTCATTTGAAGTTTCTCCACGGTGGAGTGGTTCGCGGGTATGAGCGCAGTCTGGACTTGACGAATGCTATCACTGGGGTGGCGTATCGCATTGGAGATACCCAGTATAGGCGCGAGATGTTTGCTTCATTTCCGGATCAGGTCATCGTGGTTCGTATTGAAGCGAGTGCTCCAGGCGCTTTGAACTTCACAGCGCGTCTGGATAGCCCGCATCCCTATCGAACATTCTCTACAGATGAGCATCTCTTCCTGCAAGGCATCTGCCCGGAGCATGTCGATCCGAATTATTACAACCGGGATCAGCCTGTCCTGTACGGAGATCCTGAGACAACGGAAGCCATGCGCTTTGAGGGGCGACTTGGCGTTCGTCTAGAAGACGGCACTGCTACCATTAATCATGATGGCTTACATATTAGAAAAGCCAGTGCTGTAACGCTGATATTCAGCGCGGAAACCAGCTTTCAAGGATACGATAAACCTCCTGCTAGGGAAACCGGCGAAATGGCTGCCGCTAATGAGGTGCGGCTCGAGCGAGCGCTTGGCAAATCCTACGAGCAATTGCGGCAAGCTCATATCGATGATTACACGGCGTTATTCAATCGTGTGGAGCTGAACCTTGGCGGTTCCGAGGCATCTGAGGGGATGCCGACGGACCAGCGAATCGAGCAGTACGGGGCGAAGGATGCTGGGCTAGTAGAGCTGCTGTTCCATTATGGCAGGTATTTGCTGATTGCAAGCTCACGCACCGGGTCGCAGCCAGCCAATCTCCAAGGGATATGGAACAAAGAATTAAGACCGCCATGGAGCAGTAATTTGACGTTGAACATTAATACCGAGATGAACTACTGGCTTGCGGAAACATGCCATTTATCCGAATGCCACGAGCCACTCCTCGGGTACATACAGAATTTGTCCAACAATGGACGGAAAACGGCTGAAGTTAATTATGGCAGCCGTGGCTGGGTGGCGCATCATAACGGAGACATCTGGTGCCAGTCTGCGCCAGTTGGGGATTATGGGCAAGGTGATCCGGTATGGGCGCTGTGGCCGATATCGGCTGCTTGGCTGTGCCAGCATCTGTGGGAGCATTATGCGTTCACCAAGGATGAGCAGTATTTGCGCCAGCACGCTTATCCGATCATGAGAGAAGCGGCGCTTTTCTGTCTGGATTGGCTTCATACGGACGAAAGAGGTCATCTCATCACGTCGCCGTCCACGTCGCCGGAGCACAAGTATGTGACAGCAGACGGGCAGAAGGCTGGTGTGAGTCAGGCAACGACGATGGATATGTCGTTAATTTGGGATCTGTTTATGAATAGCATCGAGGCTATCGATGTGCTGGAGCCAGCAGGTGACGAGTCCTTTAGGGACGAGATAGCAGCAGCATTAGAGAAGCTGAAGCCGATGCAAATCGGCAAACACGGTCAGCTTCAGGAATGGTCCGTGGATTGGGAGGATGAGGATGTCCATCATCGCCATGTATCGCACTTGTTCGGGGTCTACCCTGGACGTCAGCTGACGGAGCAGGAAACGCCGGAGCTGTATCAGGCGGCGCGGAATTCACTGGAGCGGCGCGGTGACGGCGGAACGGGATGGAGCTTGGCATGGAAAATTTGCCTATGGGCACGTTTCCAGGACGGAAACCGAACGCTGCAGCTGATCTCCAATCTGCTTCAGCTGGTGGAGGAAGACGGGACGAACTATCATCGCGGTGGCGTCTATGCCAACTTGTTCGATGCGCATCCGCCTTTCCAAATTGACGGCAACTTCGGATTCACCGCTGGTGTAGCGGAAATGCTCGTCCAATCGCATGCCGGCGAAATTTCCTTGCTGCCCGCTTTGCCAGATGCATGGCCTACTGGCTATGTGAAAGGCCTCCGAGCAAGAGGAGCGATCGGTGTTAGCCTCTCATGGGAGGGAGGCGCTCTGCAAGAGGTAGAGCTCGAAGTCCAATTCGGTGGCAGCTGCCGCATTCGCACCAAGGCAACTTTGCTGTCCGTCGAATCGCAAGGCAAGCAAGTACCTTTTGAACGTGTGATGGACGGTGTCATCCGTTTCGATACAGAGACGGGTCAAACGTACAAGCTGCGCAGCGTATAAAAGCTCATAAATCAAACGGCGGGTTCCATCTGGATCCGCCGTTTGGTATTTCTACTGAGAAATGTACCTGTCAAATGCAAGTGTACCTTGCCTAATTTGTGTGGGTGTACGCACTATTTTGAGGTGTACCTTTACGCTGGAGGGGGAAATGTGGTCTTGTATAGATAGTAAGCGCTACCAAACAGGAGGGATTGATCTGGATACCGTATCCGTCAGAGAAACGCGCGCTCGAAGTGTGACCAAGAAGAAGTCCAGGCTGTGGATGGAGGCGAGGAAGAGCTTTCGGAAGCACTGGCAGTTCTACTTACTTATTATACCGGCTGTTCTTTACTTCCTTATTTTTAAGTACATTCCGATGGTGAATGCGGTCATCGCCTTCAAAGATTATAGCGTTGTCAAAGGGATTTGGCACAGTCCTTGGGCTGGGCTCAAGCATTTCCATCTCTTCTTCAATAATCCGCAATTCTGGGTGTTGATTAAGAACACGCTGTTCCTTAGTTTATATCAGATCGCTATTGGCTTTCCYGTTCCGATTCTGCTCGCTTTGGCGCTGAATGAAATCCGGAACGGTATTTTCAAAAGAGCTGTGCAACTCGTCACTTACGCGCCTTACTTCATTTCAACCGTTGTAATGGTCTCCATGATTATGCTGCTTCTCTCCCCGAGATTAGGTGTGATCAATATTATTTTACAAAGCTTCGGCTTAGAATCGATCAACTTTCTTGGCATCCCGAACATGTTCCGTAGTGTCTACGTATGGTCTGACGTGTGGCAAGGTGCAGGGTATTCCGCGGTTATTTATTTGGCCGCACTGGCCGGGGTTGACCCGTCGCTGTACGAAGCGGCTAAAGTCGATGGAGCTTCTCGGTTTCAGAAAATAATTCATATTGATATACCTGGCATTATGCCCACAGCCGTCATCATTTTGATATTAAGCGTAGGGAACATCATGTCTGTCGGGTTTGAAAAAATTTATTTGCTGCAAAATCCGCTTAATCTCGAAACTGCTGAAATTATCGCTACTTATGTCTACAAAATCGGGTTGTTGAATGCGAACTTCAGCTTCGCAACGGCGGTTGGTTTGTTCAATTCGGTTGTTAACTTGATTCTGCTCTTGCTGGTTAATGCGATAGCCAAAAGAATCTCTAGTACAAGTCTTTGGTAAAAGAAAGGGGAGGACCCGCCAAATGATCAAGATGGGGCGTCGCATTCGTGAATCGACTGGGGACCGACTGTTCCTTACGGGCGTGTATATTTTTCTGGGGATCACACTGATCGTCGTTCTGTATCCGCTAGTATTCATTGTCAGCTCATCCTTAAGCAGTCCGCTCGCCGTTTCATCAGGACGTGTGTGGTTATGGCCAGTGGATCTGACATTCGTGGGATACAAGGTTGTTTTAAGCAATCCTCAGGTGCTTCAGGGTTATGGAAACTCGTTATTTTATGCCTTCTTCGGCACATTAATTAGTGTTACCTTAACGATTATTTTGGCTTATCCGCTATCTCGACGAACCTTTTTTGGACGCAGCGCACTTATGATGTTCATAACTTTTACGATGCTTTTCTCTGGCGGTCTAATTCCTACGTATTTGGTTGTCAAACAACTTGGTCTGCTCGATACGAGGTGGGCGCTGCTTATCCCGCAAGCCATCTGGGTATGGCAAATCATTATTGCCAGGACGTTTTTCCAGTCTTCTATTCCGGATGAACTGGCGGAAGCGAGCGAAATGGATGGTTGCAGCGATTTTCGTTTTCTGTGGAGCGTTGTGCTTCCCTTGTCCAAACCAATCATCGCTGTGCTGATTTTGATGTATGCCATCGGGCAGTGGAATGCGTACTTTGATGCTTTGATCTATTTGAAAACACAAAGTTTATACCCGTTGCAATTGATTCTTCGCAGCATTCTGATTCTCAATTCGGCGGCGTCAGGGAACATTGATGCAGCTGAGCAGCTGAGAAGACAGCAGTTTGCTGATTTGACCAAATACTCGCTCATTGTTATAGCAAGCTTACCTGTATTGCTCATTTATCCTTTTGTGCAGCGGTATTTCGTCAAAGGGATGCTGATTGGCTCTGTGAAAGGATAAGAGACACCTAAGAGAGGTGGTGGTGCAACTCGGGATTACGCGGAACAAAGTTTGAAAACTTGGATAAAAGTTCATGCAGGGGTTACCATTTGACAACGAAAGGGAGAGGGCGCATTTGAAAAAAACAGTCTCAACATTATGGATAATGCTGCTAACGATCAGCTTAGTTCTCACAGCTTGTACATCCCCAACTGCTTCTGATACGAGTACGCCGGGCGCAACGGGCGTGGCGAAACCATCGGAGGGCGCGAGCGCTCCAGTTCCTATCAAAATTTTTGCCCAACAAGACGCGAATATCGATCTGGCGACAAACAGTTTTTCCAAATTAGCGGAGCAGAAATTCAATATTAAATTTTCATGGCAGACGGTTCCTTTCGATGGTGCGGCTGAGAAAAGACAAATTTCACTGGCCAGCGGTGATTATCCGGATCTGTACATGCTGATTCCGTGGGTTGATAAATTTTCACAGACCGATATTCTTCGGTATTCCCAACAGGGCGTGATTCTTCCGCTTGATGATCTCATTAAACAATATGCGCCCAATGTACAAAAGGCTTTGGATAAATACCCTTACTTTAAGGCGATGAACACTGCGCCGGATGGCAAAATATATGGATTAACGCAATTGGTCGAATGTTATCACTGTTCGTATCCGAATAAAATGTGGATCAATTCGTCCTGGCTGAAAAAGCTGAATCTAACCATGCCGAAAACGTTGGATGATTACAAGAAAGTGCTTGAAGCGTTCAAAACCAAGGACCCGAATGGCAACGGCAAAGCGGACGAAGTGCCGCTAAGTGGATCTATTGAAGACTACGGCGTTCACATCATCCCTTACTTTATGAATGGCTTTATTTATGACGACGATCGCACCTATCTCCTGCTAAACGATGGCAAAGTGGACGTAGCAGCTAACAAGGAAGAGTGGAAGCAAGGCTTGCAATTCGTGAAATCCATGTATGACGGCGGCTTAATTGATAAAGGAGCATTTACGCAAAATGCTACAGCCTACAAGAAAATTGGTGACAATGCAGATGCGCAAATTCTGGGTGCCGGCGCCGCTATGCACCCTTACATTTTCGTCACAGGTGGATCGGATAATTCCAAAACGTACGATGCGGTTCCACCGCTGGAAGGGCCGAATGGGGCGTTAGCGACTTATAATTATCCGAGCGATCCAGGTGCTACCTTCGTTCTTACGAATAAAGCAAGCAAGGAAGCTCAAATCGCCGCTATTAAATTAGTCGATTACATGTTTACGCAGGAAGGCCAAATCCGCGGTCACTTCGGCGAAGAAGGGAAAGACTGGCGGAAACCGAAGGACGGCGATTCACCTGTAGAGAAGTCAGCGACTCCTCTTCTGGCGACGATTCCAACGCCGACTGGGGAAACTCCGCACAACTCGGCTTGGGGCCCGATGGCGCAATATTTCCAACCGAAGGAATTCCGGGACAGCTGGATTGCGGCTACTGATATTTATGACACAACGGGTTATGAGCGCAGATTGCAGGAAGCTACGCATCTCTATGATGGCAAGCAGCCAAAAGATGTATTCCCGCACTGGGCGATCTGGATCGATCCTTCAACTGCAGACGAAGCCGCTATGCTGAAGACGAATATTAAAAACTACATTGATCAGAATTCGCTGCAGTTCGTCACAGGCTCCAAAGATTTGAACAAGGATTGGGATGCCTATGTCGCCGGTTTGAATAAATTAAACCTCAAACGGTATACGGAAATCATGCAGCAATCCTACGATAAATCATTCAAAAAATAAGGCGATGGTCCTGTACGGCCCAGGGGGTCGTACAGGATTTTACGCTGCCAAATGATAGGTAAGGGAGAGGGTAACCATGAATAGAAATGAGCAAGCGAAGCGACACCCCATTAGCTATGAGAAACCAGCGCCGGACTTTTTTGAGGGCGCATTGATGGGGAACGGCGGCCTTGGCGCCGTGGTCACAACACGTCCAGATGCGGTTGTCATCCATTTTGGACATAACAATGTGTGGGACATTAGAATTGCTGAGAATAATCAAGATAAGATCGGCACTTTTCAAGACGTATTTGAGCAATTGAAGCAGATTCCGCAAGATCTGGAGACGTTCCGAGAGAACGATTGGTATCGCGAATACTGTGATTTGACGGCGGAGAACTACAGCAAGCCATACCCTCGGCCTATGCCGTGTGGTTCTCTTCTCC
>NZ_JBFTQB010000199.1:0-15652 GCF_056398785.1 Paenibacillus sp. 01T422
GACAGGAGATATCAGATGGATTTTGATACAGTTGATCAATTTATGAGTGAACATGAAGGAGAACCTGTTGTTGTTGTTCATCTCAGCAATAGGGAGGATCTTGTGAAGATTCCTGTAGTATAGTAATAATTGCTTTCAGATGTTACTTAAAAAGAGAGTAAGGTGAGCAATGAAGGTTCAACTTTACGCCGTTTGTTTGAATAAAGAGTGGAATTGGCATTTGACCATTCACCCTATGACAGACATTCAATATTGGTTCGAGCAATACGCAGCCGACGCCGGCCTCGTAATGTTCGAACCTTTTATTTCGTTTGGGCAAGGAGTGCGGCTACTTGGCAAACTGAAATCTGCAAAATCGATACAAGTGGTTAAGAACGATGAGAGTATGCTGAGGCAGCTGCGCCAGGTGGCCAAAGAATGCGGAATACTCAACAGTGACCAAATGGCAATGAAGAAAATAACCTTTAGGGAGCAAGCTGTGGTTCCTAAGTTGATTTTAGATCCTGTTATGTATACCAAGCTTGCATTAGCTTGCAGCGGTAGGGTGTTGCTCGTAGAGGAATTTGAGCAGCTGTTAAAAGCTGCGAATTTAGAGCTAGGTGCAGCGGATGCGTGGATGAGCTATCTTCAACTGGCTCATCTAAACGGAGATTTAAATTTAGGAAACGGATTGCATATAAGGGAGCACCGGGATTGGCGCAGAGGATTCCAGAGAAGGACGACTTATTCCTGTAAACGTTGCGGAAGTGGTGAGGAGAGCTTGTACTGGTCAGCCTGTCACTATTGTGGACAAGATTGTCCTTACTGTGAAGCGTGCTTAACTATGGGGCGGACAAGATTCTGTACGTTGCTTATATCTGGGGGAACAGCTGAGGATGAGAAGTTAACGGTAGAAGATGCGAAGCAGTCAATTGATGATCTCGAAACCTACATCAAACCATGGGGACTTAGCGAGGCTCAGACCAGGGCATCATTGGAGGGGTTGCATTTTATTACGGATGAGAGGGGGAGGGGAGCACGTGGAGTGCAAACTCAAGAGCCTCGACGTTTCTTAATATGGGCGGTTACTGGCGCGGGAAAGACGGAAATGATATTTCCGTTCGTTCACTTAACAGTGGCCAGAGGGGGACGGGTATTAATTGCAACTCCTCGCAAAGACGTGGTGTTGGAACTCCAACCTAGAATATCACGAGCTTTTGCTGACTATAGTGTTGTTACGCTTTATGGTGGAAGCGAGCAGCGATGGGAGCAAGGGCAGATCACGATCGCTACGACACATCAATTGATGCGTTTTGAAAAGGCATTTGATCTTGTCATCATTGATGAGATTGATGCATTTCCATATCATAACAATCCAATGCTTGCCTATGCTGCAGCTAAAGTTTGCAAGCCTAGTGGTGTGAATATTTTGCTATCCGCTACACCGCCGAAAGATGTTAGGCAAGCTGCTGAACGAGGCCATTTACCGCATGTGCGAGTACCGGTTCGTTTTCACAAGCACCCCTTGCCGGTACCGGGGCTCATTGTTGTCCCATCGCTAAATAAATATATAGAAACTCGTGTTCTACCTCGATCGTTATTTGCAAAGCTGGTAGCTTCAGTGAAGCGAGGTGCACAGTTGTTTGTTTTTGTCCCCAATATTTGCTTGGTGGAGCCTACGGTGGATCTACTTAAGGCAAAGTTAAATGGCAGTACTAACGTGTGCATCGAGGGAACTTCGTCGAAAGACCCTAACCGAACTGAGAGGGTTCAACGTTTTCGCAACAGGGACATACGAGTCTTAGTGACAACGACGATATTGGAACGGGGAGTCACAGTGCCGAAGTCAGATGTATTCATTTTAGATGCCGATTCAAAATTATTTGATGAGGCAGCGCTTGTTCAGATGGCGGGTCGGGCTGGCAGATCAAAGGACGATCCAGCTGGAAGGGTTTATTTTGCAACAAAAGAAATAACACAATCACAAAAGGAGGCTGTTCGACAAATTGAGAAGATGAATCGCATAGCGCGTAAACTAGGTTATTTTGAGAGGGGGAAATGAATGAGTGATTGGAGAAATTGGTTGAATGGATTGAGAGGAACCTTCTTTTCGCTGCTCAGTCCTGTGAAGGAAACGTGTTTGCTCTGTAAGCAGGTTAGCTCTGATCGTGTTAAGCAGTTGGGACTATGTCGTTCATGTTATATGAAGATACCATGGATTCGAACGGTAGTTTGTGAAATATGCGGTCGTGGAGAGAGATGTTATGACTGCCAAAGAAGAAGGCAAACTTATTTCTTAAAAAGTCGTAGTGCTGTGAGATATGATGAAATGATGAAAGAGTTATTAGCTCGTTATAAATATCGTGGAGATGAACGGCTCAAGTCGGTCATAGGGCTCATGCTCGTTCACGCCTATCACTTATTGCAAGAGGATATGAGAGAATGCAGTACAGAATCGGCTTTAACTAAGAGACTTATCACGTTCGTACCTGTAAGTGAGCGTAGATTGTTGGAGCGCGGTTTTAATCAAGCTGAACAGATGGCTATTGAGTTAGGACGGGAAGTCGGGCTACCTGTTTTACCACTTCTTAATCGTTCTAAACATACAGATAAACAAAGCTTCAAGAATAGGAGTGAGCGTCTGGACGATCTAGTACATGTTTTTGAGATCAACGAGAGCCTAGTTAAACAGCTGATAAGCTGCAGGGCAACTTCGTACGTCATTTACATCGTAGATGATGTATACACCACAGGGAGTACTATGAATCAGTGTGCAAAGGTTCTAGGCGACTGCCTACCTGTTCAAGTGTTCGGAATCACATGGGCAAGGTAGGAGCTCCAAATTTAGATTCTCAAAAATAGAGATATGCAAACGCTGTTGGATTGCGGTAAACTGGAATTAAATATTTAGGTATAGGGAACAATAGAAGGGGGCCATATAATGGGCATGAACGTTGCTAATTGTCCACGCTGTGGGAAGATTTTTGTTAAGGGATTTGCTGAGGTTTGCCCGAACTGTTTGAAAGATTTGGAGCAGCAGTATGATAAATGCCTGAAATACTTGCGTGCAAACAAAGGCACTAATATAAATGATTTAAGCGAAGCCACGGACGTATCCGTTAAGCAGATCACGAAGTTTATTCGTGAAGGCCGAATTTCTATCGTACATGCTCCCAATATGTCTTATCCATGTGAAGTGTGCGGGACTTTCATTCGTGAAAATACGATTTGTGAATCTTGTCGCAGCAAGCTTGTGAAGGATGTTAGGAACAATGCTGAGGACGAGCGGAGAAGAGCGGATCAGGCTGACAGGGACGGTAAGATGAGCTTTAAGATTCAAGAGCGCTTACGAGACCGCCATTAATTTAGAATTAGGACTGTAGAGATATAAAGTTTCATATAAGAGATGCCGATAATAGTTCTAAAGATTATCGGCATTTTGTTTTTTTAGGTCAGAAAATATAGGAGTGTTATAGTATGAAAATTAATGATAATCAACGAATCGGAGCCATTAATCCTTATAAAAAAGCTGGAGATTCCGCGTTCACTCAAGCAGCCAGCAAGAAAGGTAAACTGAAGGATCAAGTTGAGATTTCGGCTGAAGCGAAAGAACTTTTAGGGGCATCGGAAACGTCCCGTACGGAAGAGCAAAAGCTTCGTGTTGAACAACTGAAGTCATCAGTGGCAGCAGGGACTTACCATGTGGATGCGGGTAAAATAGCAGAAAAAATTCTTCCTTATTTGAAATAAGGAAATACATCTTAGATAGAAGCAGGTGACGATCATGTCCATACAGACATTGTTGGAAACGATGGAGAAGCTCCAGGAAGCACACGAGGCACTGCTTGAGCTCGCGAAGGCGAAGACGCAGATTCTTGTTGGCAATGACATCGATCAACTGAATATGATTGTTAATCGAGAAAACAAGTGGGTAAGAGCGATAGCAGAAGCGAATCAGCAACGGATTCAAATCATCGGCTCTTACCTAATATCGAGAGGATATAATCCTAACCCCAAGATTACGGTCGGCGATTTAATTAAAGTTATTTTTAAAGCTGAAGAGAAACAAGCGCTGATGGAAGCACAACAGAAGCTGCTTGCTACAATAGAAGAATTAAAGCAAAACAACATTATTAATCAACAGCTTATTGAGCAGTCTTTATCATTCGTGAATTATTCGCTTGATCTGGTTATTGGTCCACCTGAGGATGATCTAGTTTACAGGAATCCGAATCAAGCAAAGAGTGGAAACCGACTAGGCATGTTCGATCGCAGAGGCTAGTTGTTGAGTTGAGTAATGAGAATAATCCCAAAAAAGGGCATAGGAGAGGTAAACCATGAGATCGACTTTTGGCGGAATTGAAATATCCAAGCGGGGGATCCTTACGCAACAAGCCGCTTTGACAACAGCGGGACATAACGTAGCCAATGCTAACACGCCTGGCTTTTCACGTCAGGTGGTCAAAATGGTTGCCGCAGAGCCTATTGAGGCTCTAAGTTTGCAACGCTCAACTATCCCTGGTCAAATGGGACAAGGTGTTATGTTTACCGAGGTGAAGCGAATTCGTGAAGCTTTTCTTGATAAGCAATTTTCTAATGAGAATAAAAGCTTAGGTGAATGGACGGTTCGGCAAGATACATTAGAAAAGCTGGAAGCTATCATTAATGAACCTTCTGATACAGGCCTTCGTCAGGTTCTCGATAATTTCTGGAATTCGTGGCAGGAGCTTAGTAAACAGCCGGATAATCTTGAAACAAGGGCAGTCGTTAAGGAAAGTGCGCTGGCTGTAACAGATGCTTTCAATCATGCAGCAAAGCAACTGAAGGATTTAGGGTCCGATTTAAAAGATAACATGAATGTAAAAGTGACCCAAGTGAACACGACATTGAAACAAATTGCCGGACTTAATAATGAGATTTTTCGTGTTGAAGGGCTTGGTAACAATGCTAACGATCTTCGTGACCAACGAGATCTGCTTGTTGATGAGTTATCCAAAGTAATCAATGTTAGCGTACAAGAGGAGTCAGGCGGTTACCATGTAAAAATGGGGAACCAGGATCTTGTGGTTGCCAGCGAAGCAACAGATTTTACGAGTGATCTAGCAAGCGGGGCATATCCAGCAGATTTGAACAGCGGCGAGCTCTATGGCTTGATGCTGTCCGATCAACGTTATGTAACGGAGTATAAAAATCAATTGAATTCAATGGTTTCGACGATTGTAACTGCCGTTAATGATATACATAAGCAAGGCTATACGCTGCAGGATCCTCCAACCAAAGGAGGGGACTTCTTTGTACCGATTACAGACTTTAATACGGCTGCAGAAACGGTGCAAGTTAGTTCGAATATTACGGATAATGTGGAGCGAATCGCCGCTTCCGGGAAAACTTATACAGATGCTAATGGTGTGGAACGAGTAGTAAAAGGTAACAATGAGCTAGCCTTGAAACTTGCTGGCGTCAAGGATACAAAGTACAACTTCGATGGCTCAGGGGTCACCAAAATTATCCTGAATGGTGGTACATTCGACGAATTCCTTCGCGCGGTTGTGTCAGAAATCGGAGTTCAAACACAAGAGGCACAGCGCCAGGTATCCAATCAGAAAATACTAGTAGATCAAGTAGATGCTAGACGTCAATCAACTAGCGGTGTTTCTCTGGATGAAGAAATGGCAGATATGATTAAATATCAACATGCTTATAATGCAGCTGCCCGTTCTCTAACAACTTTCGACGAAATGTTGGACAAAGTAATTAACTCAATGGGAACCGTAGGTAGATAATAGCTAGATACAATGGATATGGGGTGAAGTTACAATGGCATTACGCGTTACGCAAGGCATGCTTAATACACAATTGCTACGTAATTTAAATACGAATTTATCTCGGATGGATAAGCTGCAGGATCAGCTCTCAACAGGGCGTAGAATTAATAAACCCTCAGATGACCCGGTTGGAATCAGTTTCTCAATGCGCTATCGCAGTGAGCTTGATACTAATGATCAGTATAAGAGAAACGTAGATGCTACAGTGTCTTTCCTGGATTATACGGATACTATGCTAGACCAGACTGGCAGTGTTTTACAAAGAGCCCGCGAGTTAGCCGTATCAGCGGCTAACGGGACAAATTCAGAGGACTCATTGAGTGCTATGAAAACAGAAATCGATCAGTTATATGGTCAGCTAACCAATATTGGAAACAGCCAGTTCAACGGAAAATTTGTTTTTAATGGACAAATCACTGACAAGGCTCCTTTCCCTGATCCGGATAACGCAGCCAATGCTGTAACCGATAACGGTGAAATAAAATTTGAAATTGGTGCAGGCGTCCAAATCGCAATGAATAAAACGGCTGAACAAATATTTGGCACTTCAGGGATGCAAGATAATGCTTTCCAGATTTTAAAAGACTTATCTACTTCACTTGCTTCCGGTAACACTGCAGGCATTCAGAAATCCATTGAACTTATGGACACACGATTGAGCGGAGTTTTAGGTGCTAGAGCAGATATCGGAGCTAAGACGAACCGCGTTCAGCTTGCTGAAAATAGGCTCGATGATATTGGTATTAATCTACAGAGTCTGCAGTCCAAAACTGAAGATGCAGATATGTCCCTTGTTATCACAAACCTAAAAATGGAAGAAAACGTGTACCAAGCCTCATTGTCTGCAGGATCAAAAGTTATTGTACCTACACTAGTTGATTTCCTTCGCTAATATTCTCGATTAGGAGGCTGTTGTGATGCCTAGTATTCCTCAAATACAAATAAGCCAGCAGCCCGCTCTCATCGGTATTGACGCAGATCTTGGGCAGCAGGACATTCGTCAGCCGAGGCCTACTTATGAGATGCAAGTGGATCGGCCTAAGCAAGACATCCGTCAGCCCAGAGGCGAACTTGAGATTGATCAGAGTCGTGCCTGGGATGCATTAGGTCAAGGTCCAATTCTGACAGCCCTAAGTCGGATTTATTCCCAGAGTCATGAAATTGCTATGCAAGGAATCGCACGTAGAGTTGAAGATGGGAATCGTATGGCTGCAATTCACCTAGGTGGGAATGCCATAGCTGAAATTGCGAAAGAATTGAGTGTTAGCCGTTCGCAGTTCGACTATTATGGTGAAGCAAGCTATGATAATGTAGATATTACTTACACCGCGCATAAAGCGGAAATTAATGTTACAGATGGTAAAGTCAATGTAAATGCGCAAGTTAACAAACCAGAGATTGACTACACTCGGGGAAAACTTGATATTTATATGAGACAATACCCTAAGGTGGAAATTACACCACCACAAATTGATTTCAAAACCTAATGCTTTATAATCAGGCTATAGATGATTTCTATGGCTTTTTTTATTTCAAAATGTATCGAAGGAGCTTGAGATATGCACATTTCGACGTTATTTTTTGGCGAGTTAGCCGTTCAAGAGTCCGAAGTCTTCACATTTGCACAAGGTGTTCCAGGATTTGAGGGTTTAACACAATTCATTTTGGTTCAACCCGAAGATAGCGCTCCATTTTCATATATTCAATCTATTCAAAACGGTGACCTTTCATTTCTCGTTGTTGATCCTTTCCTGTTTTTCAAAGAGTATGATATTCTTCTGCCTGATAACTTGCAGGAGGAGCTGAAAATTGAGAAGGCCGACGATGTACTCGTTTGGTCAGTTGTAACGGTAAATAGTGATTTCACTAAATGCACTTTGAATCTTTTGGCGCCGATTATTTGGAATGCGAAAGAGAATAAAGAAGCTACGGCTAGTTCAATTAGTCCTACGAACCTAAGTAAACTAATTAATAGATCGAAATGATTGAAGTGTCGGCCACAAGTCGACATTTTTTTTATTTTAGCTATAAACTTTCGGAAAGGCCCCGACGATATATATATCAATGGGACAACAAGCTGGGCGGCCGACCCGCTTGTAAACCTACAAATAAATCCACATGGACGTGGATCAAACGAACCTTCAGGAGGAAGAAAAATGAGAATTAATCACAATATCGCAGCAGCGAACACGCACCGTCAATTGACTGGTAACACTGCAGCAGCAAGCAAATCCCTTGAGAAATTGTCTTCCGGTCTTCGCATCAACMGCGCTGGCGACGATGCAGCAGGTCTAGCGATCTCCGAGAAAATGAGAGCTCAAATCCGCGGTTTGGATATGGCTTCCAAAAATGCTCAAGATGGTATCTCCTTGATTCAAACAGCTGAGGGTGCATTGAACGAAACTCACTCCATTCTTCAACGTATGCGCGAATTGGCTGACCAATCCGCAAACGGAACAAACACGAACGACGATCGTACAGCGATCCAAGAAGAAGTAAAACAATTGAAAGACGAAATCGATCGTATCGGTAACACAACTGAGTTCAATACTCAAAAATTATTGAATGGTGCTTTGAAATCCGTTGGCGGTGCTAACGTAGCTCAAGATACAACTACAAGCTCGATTACAGCGAAGTTAACTGAAGGTAAATTGCAAGGTACTGCCGCAGTAATGGGTACATCAATTTCTGCAGCTTCTTTCGTTAAAGAAACGATCAATGTTGATGGAAATGATATTGATGTTAACTGGCAGAACCTTACTGCTGATGAGAAAGCTATCTTAACAGGTGCTACAGCGGCAGATAGTAACTCTCAAACAAAAGCAAAAGATTTGATTATCTCCAAGATTAATGAGGCAATCGATGCTTCGGGTAAAAATACTTCGCACGTCACAGGTTATGTTGACGCTGCTGGTAAACTAGTAGTTCAAAGCGGAACAAAAGGGATCGATTCTCAAGTTAAAGTCGGAACGGCTGGTGTTCTCAACTCTGTAGCTGGTGCTACTGGTACTTCAACTCAAGGAACCAGCACTTACAATGGAACAGCTATTGCTGCTAACAGCCTAATCCAATTTAAAGTGGGAGATATTTCCCTACAGGCAACAATCACTGCAGGTATTGGTGCTAATCTATCTATGGCCACAGTTGCAGCTAGATTACAAACTGCACTTTCCACTGCGGTCAGTAACTACAACAAACTTCAAGGTAAAACAAAAGGTCAAGAAGGCTATATCGATCCGATTAAAGTAAATGAAACGAAAGATGGTCGTGTGTCTGTTGTAAGTCAAGGTGGACCAGTTTCTTTCAAAGAAATCGATGGCAAAACTACTGTAGCTGATCTTGGATTGAGCCAAGCTCAAACCGAAGCAGCTGGCAATGGTGGCGTTTCATTCCAAATCGGTGCAAACCGTGGTCAAACAATTAGCTTTGGTATCAGTGATATGCGTACGGCAGCTCTGGGTCTTTCAGGCGTGGATGTATCGACGGCTTCCAGTGCTTCTCAAGCCCTTACTTCATTAGATAGTGCTATCAAAAACGTTTCGTCACAACGTTCTAAAATGGGTGCTGTACAAAACCGTTTGGAGCACACAATCAACAACTTGCAAACTGCTTCTGAGAACTTAACGTCCGCTGAATCACGTATTCGTGATGTTGATATGGCGAAAGAAATGATGGATTTCACTAAGAACAACATCCTTTCTCAAGCTGCTCAAGCAATGTTAGCTCAAGCTAACCAACAACCACAAGGTGTTCTTCAATTGTTGAGATAATATTTACTCGCTTCTTGAAAAGGCTCTGGATGACCAGAGCCTTTTCTTTTACCCAAAACTTTGACTTTAAGATGATAAAAAGGGGATGAATTAATGGGCATAGATACTTTGCTTTTTGGAACAATAGAATATATTGACAAAATATCTTCAACGCTTCCAACAATGTCGTCAAACGAGAAAGCAATAATAATTAATGAATTAGTGAATAGTTTTGCAAATCTAGCTCTAACAGCAAATAATACAGAAGATAGCTCTTTTGATATCAATGAATTAAATGATAAGTTAAATCTTTTACTTTCTGCACTTGAAGGTGAGGACTATGTGCTTATTTCGGACCTTCTTCAATTTGAAATAAAACCTTTACTTATTTATTGGACTGAACAGTTATAAAAACTATTTTTATGCTAGGGTGATCATATGACAAAGCATGCATTCAAACTTAGTATCTGTATGATGGTAAAAAATGAATCTAAAAATCTTAATAGATRTTTGGATAGCCTGCAACTGTTGTTGCAAAGACCAGATGTGGAATTAATTATCGTAGATACAGGATCATCAGATAATAGCGTGGAAATAGCAAAGACATATACGAGTAAAGTCTATTTTCATGAATGGAATCATAACTTCTCTGAAATGAGAAATTTTTCAATTTCATACGCAACAGGGGAATGGATTTTTATTTTAGATGCAGATGAAGAACTTCACAATTCTGCTGGATTAATTAAGCTGCTAAGTTTAAAGCAATTAAACAAATACAATACAGTTCAGTTCTATATGCATGACTTTGTAAAACAAGCGGATCCTAATACTTATCTTACTTATCTTTCTTTTAGATTATTTAAGAATAATGGATTCAAATACGAAGGTGCAGTTCATAATCAGCCAAATGCTAAAAGTCCTGTTCTATGTGCTGATATTGTATTGAACCATTATGGTTATCAATTCGATGATAAGGAATTACTTGAACGTAAATTTAAGAGAACATCTGAGATACTGATTAGTGAACTAGAAAAGGATGCAAGTAACATCTACTATCGATATCAACTAGCGAATAGCTATTATATACATGGAGATTATAAGCTAGCTCTAGAGCAGGCACGGAAGGGTTACGATACACTAGTTAATACCCCATCAATCTCACCTAGAGATTTTTCATTTCTCTATGCTGAGTATGCCCGCGATAGTTATGCAAATATGGAATTTAAAGAGTGCATTAAAATAGGCCTTGAAGGATTAGAAGTAAGGCCAGATTATATTGATCTTATTCACTATATAAGTATTTCTTATCAAGCATTGAATGATAGTGAAAATGCAATTAAGTTTGCAGAGAAGTATCAGAGCTTAATAGAAAACTACGAAGAACTTGAAGTATTTAAAGATGCGTCAATTATTTTAATGTGTGTAGATAAAAGTAGTAAAGATATTATTCAATCACTTCTTATTGCTCAATATTATCGATTGGGTAATTATGAGAACTCACTAAGAATTGCCTTGAAATTTAATGAAACTGAAGATATAAAAAAAGTAATGCTGGATTGTTACTTTAAGTTAGATCAGTTCCCAAATGCATTCAATTTATATAAGGAAAATTTAAAAAACGGTGATAGTATAAATGCCGAGTTTATAGAGAGCCTTATCACACAAGTTTCAGGTGAAAAAAGGAATAGGGTTATACAGCAATTTGCTGATGGTAATGATCAATATGCTTTCTTTAATAAAGTTCGACTTGCTGAAGGAGAATTAAGCAAGATCCTTACACTTGAATTTATTCGCACTACCAATTTTAATGAATCTGAACTCTTCTATGTAGAAGTTTTTAGGAATATAAATAGGGATTTCAAAGAAGTACTTGCAGCATTCAAAAAAATCAAAAGTGCTAAACTAAAATTGATCATCAAGTTTTTGATGGACCGCTATACAGCAATACAGTTGCAGTTATTCAAGTACTTGTCCGAAGAAACGATTCGTACTACAGATTATGAAGCAAACAGAGTGTACACATGTATTGCAAATGTCCTTTATCTTCATGAAATTGAAAGTGCAATGTCCGAGAAACGCGATGTAATATATGAGTATCTAGTGAATTTTGAAAAATATGCTCAATATAATATTAATAAGCTAATTCAGATTTATCAATTGGACAAAATGAGGTTATATTATACAACCCTAGATAATGAAGAAGATCAATTCTTTATGCTTCTTCATTTTGCAAAGAATGCTGTCCATAATAATAACTATAAACAGGGTATTAAATATATTAAAGAAGCAGTTACCGTTTACCCTTATTTAGCTAAGGTCATATCTAATTTTGAGAGTCAACTATTTTCTAATCTTAATGGGGATCTAATTTCAAATGAATCCTAAGTCAAATGCTATGTTAAAGAAATTGGAAGAATATAAGAGTCATATCAAGGAATTAATTGAGACTGGCGACCTAGAGTTAGCAAAATTGAAGTTAGCGGATTATGAGAAAGTATCTTCCTCAGACAAAGATATATTTTCAATAAAAGCAATTATTTTAATGATGGAAAATAAGTTAGAAGAGTGTTGGTTTATTTTATGGCAAGGTCTACAAGTAGATCCTGGAAATGTTGATCTTCTATTTAACTTAGGATACTTATGGGAACTTAAAGAGCAATATATAGAGGCTGCCAATATTTATAATAGTGCTTTAGAAATTTCTGATGAAGAAGAGCTACAAGCTGAACTAAAAATTAAATTAAATGATATTTCAGAGAAAACCAAATCAAAGAATACAAGTAATAATTCGAAAATCCTGCTCGGGACAATGGAAATTGCAAACCAGATGAATACAATTTCGAAAGGGTTGAATTCATTAGGAGTAACAAGCAAAACTCTCTCTTATTATCCTAGCTATTTGAACTATTCTTCGGATTTTGTAGTGGATATRAATAAAGGAACCACTCCGGAGGATTTAAAAAATAAACTCAATAGTTTAACAGAAGGACTACTTAATAATTTTAATATTTTTCACTTTCATTTTGGAACAAGTCTTGCCATGGATAACTCTGATCTCAGAATCCTAAAAGAATCAGGAAAAAAAATATATATGCATCACTGGGGTAGCGATGTTAGGCAATTCTCAGTTATGTCGAAATTTAATCCATACCTGAAGGTCAAAACAAATGATGAAATTGGAATGAGGAAAAAAATCGCGATGATGGCTGAATCCATTCAGGATGCAATAGTCGCTGATTTTGAATTGTATTTAAATATAAAGGAGTTCTACAATAATATTCATTTTATTCCAACTTCAATCGATTTAGCTAAGTACTCTCCTAGTTTCACTCAAGAAAATGAAAAGTTATTAATTGTTCATGCCCCTACATCTCCAGAAATTAAAGGAACTGACTATATATTAGCTACAATTGAAAAATTGCAACTCTTCTACAAATTTGACTTCAAATTAATTGTAGGAATGTCTCACGAAGAAGCTCGAAGTTGGTATCAAAAGGCTGATTTGATAGTCGATCAACTTTTAGTAGGTAGTTATGGTTTACTTGCAGTAGAGTCAATGGCAATGGGAAAATCTGTGATTTGCTGGATAACAGAACTCATGAGAGAAAAATACCCAACAGGCTTACCAATCATCTCTGCTAATCCAGACACCATCATGAATGTTTTAGAGTCCATATTAAAAAATCCTGATCAGTTACTTGAAATAGGTAAAGCAGGAAGAGTTTATGCTGAAAAAAACCACGATATGTATAAAAATACTCAGCAATTACTTAAAATCTACGATATAAACTAGAGGTGCTATATGGATTTCCGAAATATCGAGGGTGAAAATATATTTATTACAGGCGGAGCAGGTTTTATTGGATCTACTTTGGTAGGAGAATTAGTAGAGAAGAATAAAATAACTGTTTATGACAATTTCTTTAGAGATTCTATACAAGCTAAATCATTTGTGAACCATGCTAATCTAAATGTTATTAACGGGGACATCCTAAACCTGGATTTACTAAAACATTCTATTAAAGGATCCAATTATGTTGTACATGCTGCAGGGATTGCAGGGATCGACACAGTTATAAAAAATCCTGTAAAAACAATGACTGTAAATATGGTGGGGTCGGCGAACTTATTAGAAGCCGCTGCAGAGTTGGATAATTGTAAAAGAGTAGTTTGTTTTAGTACAAGTGAAGTTTTTGGTCAAATGGCATTTCGATCCAATGAAACTAGTCATACAGTAATGGGAGCAGTCGGTGAGGCRCGTTGGACTTATGCTGTTAGTAAACTTGCTGAAGAACATTTAGCTTATGCGTACTATAAACAACAGGGGATGCCAACTGTTACAGTGAGGCCATTTAATGTTTACGGACCAGGGCAAGTTGGTGAGGGAGCAATACGTACTTTCATAAAACAAGCTCTAAATAATGAAACTATATATATTCATGGGGATGGTACCCAGATAAGAGCATGGTGCTATGTGGATGATATGGTTGAAGGTGTATTAAGATGTATGTCAAATGAGAACGCCATTGGTGAATCATTTAATATTGGTAATCAAAGAACGGTGATTACTATTTATGGGCTTGCTAATACGATAATTAGAGTTTTGAATTCTAAATCAACTGTTGAATTTGTTGACAAAGCATCAGCTGATATTGAACTGAGAATACCACAGGTTAGTAAGGCGAAGGATGTACTTGGATTTGAAGCGAAAATCGATCTTGAAGAAGGAATAATCAGAACCGCTAATGATCTAAAATAGTCAAGAGAGGTGCATATTAATGATAAAACTGGCATCTCCAGAAATTGATTCTAACGAATTAGAGGCTGTTAAGTTAGTGTTAGAATCTGGGCATTTAGTTCAAGGAGAGTTTGTTGAAAGTTTCGAAAAAAAAATTGCTCAATTCCTTGATATTAAACATGTCATTGCTGTCTCAAGTGGGACTGCTGCTTTACACCTAGCATTAATAGCACTAGGGATTGGACCTGGGGATGAAGTGATTATTCCAGACTTTACATTCCCTGCAACAGCCAATGTTGTTGAATTAGTAGGAGCAACATGTGTATTTGTTGATATTATGCTGGATGATTTCTGTATGGATACATCGCTTATCGAGGAGAAAATTACAAGAAGAACGAAAGCGATTATGCCAGTGCATGAGTTCGGTCACCCTGTTAATATGGACGAAATATTGCGACTTGCAGATAAATATCATTTGCATGTAATTGAAGACGCTGCATGTGCATTAGGAACGGCGTATAAGAGTCAAAAAGTAGGTACTTTAGGTGATCTAGGTTGCTTTAGTTTCCATCCTAGGAAGTCCATTACAACAGGCGAAGGCGGAGTAGTTGTAACCAATAATGATGAATTGGCTAGGCAAATTAGATTGCTTAGAAATCATGGAATTGATTGGGATTCTGGTAAACCGCAATTTGTTGTTCCTGGCTTTAACTATAGACTTACAAATATACAGGGCGCAATTGGGCATATCCAATTGGATAAACTGGAAATGATGCTAAAACAAAAAAAGCAGTATGTAAAATATTATAACGATGCATTTTTGGACTCTCCAGGAATTCGAATTCCCGTTGAAAAAAATGACTGTCTCCACACGTTCCAGACGTATTATGTCCTTTTAGATGAAAATGTTAATAGAAGTGAAGTTATTAGACTTATGAAAGAGTCCGGAATCGAGACCAATTTTGGGGCATACCCCGTACATGCTCAACCGTACTATAGACAAAAATACAAATTAAATTCAGATCATTTCCCAAATTCTTTATATGCACATCTTAATGGATTAGCACTTCCTTTGCATTCAAAGCTTAAGGATAATGATTTTAAATACGTTTCAGAAAAACTAAAAGAATTAATCAAATAGCGATAAAAGTTGGTGGCTATTCTATGGACAATGAACATTTTGATTTTGTTAAATCATCTTTTATGGACTATTTAGATTCTAAACGAACTGAAATGCTGAAAAAATTCAATAGGGTATTACCCACAAATGAATTATTATTTGATCGTTGGGAAAAAGCGCGGTTATTGAAAACTGGTGAAAATACTAGTCTTTATGATAGTAGTGTTGTTATGGGTGAAGT
>NZ_JBFTQB010000200.1:0-8163 GCF_056398785.1 Paenibacillus sp. 01T422
TCGTGATCAGGTCTCTGGCGCGTGAACCGCCTTCAGCCAGCTTCGCGTTCACTTTTTCCCAGATGGCAGGCGCGTTCTGCTCGTTGATCAGATCATTCACACCAAAGTATGTGCGAAGCTCCATATGGGACCAGTGGTAGAGCGGGTTGCCGATCGCCATTGGCAGCGTACCTGCCCAAGCAACGAAACGATCATAATCGCTAGCTTCACCAGTAACTTTATTCTCCTCAACACCGTTAGCCCGCATCATTCTCCACTTATAGTGGTCGCCGTATAGCCAAGCTTCCGTAATGTTATTGAATTGTTTATTTTCATAAATCTCTTTAGGGCTTAAGTGGCAGTGATAGTCAATAATCGGCAGATCTTTGGCATATTCGTGGAACAAATGAACAGCGGTTTCATTAGTAAGTAGGAAGTTTTCATCTAAAAACGTTTTCATAAAGCGAATTTCCACCTTTCTCGACCTGAATGATCTGCCCTTTATTTTAGCCGAAGGTGGAGGTGAAGTCTTGTGATTTTTTGCTTTAATTTTGTGAAATATGCATATATTGACCTCTCAAAGCCTATGAATTTGAATTCTCAGCATCTGCACCGACAGTTATTTCTTCAGGTATAGCTTTGGAAGCGCCTGGGACGTGCCGCGGCTTATGATTAATCAACTCCGAGGAGTAGATGCTGACATAAATTCTGCCAGGCAAAGCCTGCGCTCTGATGAGGATCGGCTGATTATAGTTATTTTTGAAGCTAAAATCCGGACCACCCCAGTTCACTGTCGCGTCTCTTCCTGAAGGTACGTAGGGCACAGATCTGCTGTGAGAGTACCTCTCTACAATGGTAAGACCAGCCCGGTCTGCCGCATTAAAAAGGGTCGAGGAGGTTTGACAAATACCGCCGCCAATCCCTTCGGAGAATTCTCCTCTAACAATGACCTTCGCAGGCATATAACCTCTTCCACGCGTACGAACGCCAACCACCCGGTTAAAAGAGAACGTTTCGTTCGGGAGGACCACGTAATTATTAATCGCCTGAGTAGCGAGCTTAATATTCGTAAAGCGGTGCTTATTATTTGAATTAAAATACGTCACATAATAGCCGATTGGATGTACTCGGATGCTAGCAAGCAGCTCACTATCCACTTTGGGATAAATGGGCAGCACAGGGACATCGAATTTCAGAGGCCCCTCACTGTAAAACTGCTTGTAAAATTGTTCCACGAACGCACGCCGATTCAGCTGTGCTCCTGGAATTTCTTTTACAATGCCTCCCGCATCGCTAATCGTGGCATTGACCGGCTTCCGGTACGCTTTCTTCTCCATTTCGGTCACGAGACGATCTAATCGTTCATTATTGATCAACGGCACGTCAACATAATCCAGTCTGTAAGCCTCACGCTGCACATTCGCTTGAATTTGAGAACTTCCATCCTTGGTCATCTGATCCGCCACTTCATTCAATTGCATCAAAAGCATGAGACCCGCAATCCATCCCTGCATCATCTAATCAATCACCCCTCCCCTATTGTAAACAATTGAAAATTTTCCATACCAAATAACTCAATTCCTAGCTGAAATGTAAAAAAGACCGCTCCCCGACCGATGATTGGCCTAAGGAACAGTCCCTTATTGTTCAGCTTATTTTCTCGCCTCAATGCGGATAGGAAGCTTCGAATTCATTCCCGCAAGGTCCGCCGCTCGGGTTATTCTCCAGATCGACAGTCTCGCCGTTTTGGCGATACAAAGGGCAATAATATTGACTAATGTGCGTAGCGGATTCATTGGCATAATGGCAGATGAACGCCCTGCGGAAGCGATCTTTTGTTTTGTTACGGTATGATCCGTGGATCAGATTGCCGTTAAAAAATAGCACGTCGCCTCTTTCCATGACGACAGGCATCGCCTTTTCGTCTTTTGGCGGCTTCACGTAATGCGTGGTGAACGACTCTTTGGCATCTGCGAGATCCGGACAAGAAAGATCCAGCGTATTCGTTTTGGGGACAACGAGCAGACTGCCGTTTTCCTCATCTGCGGCATCTATAGCTGTCCATGCGGCAATACAGTTACCCGGCTCAACTTGCAGGTAGAAGTTATCCTGGTGCAGTGCTTGACCGCGAGAGCCTGGCGGTTTGTAATAGAACATACTCTGCGCAGCAAGTGCTTCCTCTTCATACAAATCAGCTAACACCTCCATCACTGGCTGATGCAGCATATACTTTTTTGCTGTCTCATTAAAACGATGTGGGTGCATGACACGCGGGTAACGCTTCAGAGGGTCCGATTCATCTGCCTGCAGATCAGGTTCGAAATATCCCGGAACCTTCTTCATCGAAATTTCTTCAAATGTAGCATCAATTTCAGCCAAATTGTCCGCTGAGAATAAGCCTTTAACGATCAAATATCCTTCACGTTCAAAATGCTGTTTTTGCTCTTCCGTTAATTTAAGCAATGCTTTGGACATCTTAACTTCCCTCCAAGTTATCTGTTATTCTTCATGCTTTCATGATACCGAATCATGCACGCTCACAGAAGTAAGAATGCTGCTAATAAATCCTACAATCCTGCTATTTTCTGTTATACTCATTTCATTACATGCAGCGATCAGGAAGGAACGATCTTCATGAATATCGAAGCAAACTCATTTTTGGCAGGGCATTTCAATGAATCAGATTCCTATGTCACCATTCGCCCTGAAGGACGTAACGACTGGCTTCTGTGCTTCACCCTAGACGGGGAAGGGTATTTCAAGCACGCCGGGAATGAAAGACGCTGCCGAGCAGGAGATCTCACACTGCTAGCTCCAGGAACACCGCAGCATTATGGGACAAGGAAAAATCAGCATTGGCATTTTGTTTGGGCTCATTTCCCGTCCATCCTCGCAGAAACGAATCTGCTGCCTAAGGAAGAGCAGCTTTTCCTCGCCATTGAAAGTGAGTCGCTCCGCGAACGTATCTATCAAGCTTTCTCACGTATCCTGCAGGATTCCAGAGAACGCGGGGAATACTGGTTTGAGTTGATCCTATCCTCCTTGCGGGAAATCCTGCTCATCATGGCGCAGAAAACAAGCCGTACCATGGACCCTCGCATTGAAGAGGTCCTCCACCTCTTGTCCCAGCAGATGCGCGAACCTGTCCGCATCGATGAATTGGCTCACCGTGTCGGGCTTTCCCCGTCGCGACTTGCCCATCTTTTTAAAGCCAGCACAGGGTACTCCATCATTGATTCCCTCAACCGAATGCGGATTCAGCAAGCCGCTCTCCTGCTTGAGCATACGCAGCGAAGCGCTTCAGACGTCTGTTATGACGTTGGGTTTCAAAACTATAATCACTTCACCAATCAATTCCGCAAATGGCATGGCACTAACCCAAGCACTTTCATGAAAGAACGACGGTAAAAATTATTTGACAGTTTACGAACTCCACGATAAACTGCTAGCAAGCTATAGAAAAAAAGGAGGATTTCTATGACCTTTGAACGTAATCTTGATAAATATGCGGAGCTTATCGTCCGCGTCGGTGTGAATATCCAATCCGGGCAAACACTATGGATTAACGCTCCCATTCTCCATCCAGCTCTTGTGCGCCTCATATCCCGGAAAGCTTATGAAGCAGGAGCCAAACACGTACATATCGAATGGCAGGATGAAATCAGCACCCAAATAAAATATATGCATGCACCAGAGGAAGCTTTTGACGAGTATCCTGCCTGGCGCGCTCAAGCACTTAATGATTTAGCGGAGAATAACGGCGCTTATCTATTGATTGATGCCGTAGATCCTGAACTGCTGAAAGGCGTGGATCCCGCGCGTATTGCCGCAAATTCCAAAGCGGCAGGACCTAAATTGGTCAAATGGAGAGAAAGCATGTCCTCCTATTTCATGACGTGGTCGATTGTCGCTGCGCCTACTCCAGCCTGGGCATCTAAGGTGTTCCCGGACTTGGATGAAGGGGCTGCTATCGATGCCCTATGGGACGCGATTTTCAAAGCGACTCGCGTCGATCAAGACAATCCTGTGCAAATTTGGCACGAGCATAACGCTACCTTGCGCAGCAAAAGAGAACAGCTTAACGAGAAGCAGTTCCATAAAATTCATTACCGTGCTCCGGGCACAGAGCTAACTGTCGAGCTGCCACAAAACCACATTTGGCGCGGTGGATCTGCAACGAACGGAACGGGAGGTTTTGAATTCAACCCGAATATCCCGACAGAAGAGGTGTTTATTTCACCGAATCGACTAGGGACACAGGGTACCGTACGCAGCTCGAAGCCGCTAAGTTATCAAGGAAATTTGATTGACAACTTTACGATTACCTTCGATAGCGGACGAGTCATCGACTATGCTGCCGAGGTAGGATTTGAGTCCCTGAAGGCGATGATCGAAATGGATGAAGGCGCCCATTATCTAGGGGAAATTGCGCTTGTGCCTCATGATTCACCGATTTCCAACTCAAATCTGATTTTTTTCAATACACTTTTTGATGAAAATGCTTCAAATCATTTGGCCTTGGGAAGATCATTTCCTACTTGCGTGGAAGGTGGACCTTCCATGTCCAAGGATGAGCAGCGGGAAGCAGGGCTTAATGACAGCCTGATTCATGTTGACTTCATGGTCGGTTCTGCCGA
Organism: Paenibacillus sp. 01T422; assembly: GCF_056398785.1. Taxonomy (NCBI): domain Bacteria; kingdom Bacillati; phylum Bacillota; class Bacilli; order Caryophanales; family Paenibacillaceae; genus Paenibacillus; species Paenibacillus sp. 01T422. The sequence continues at coordinate 4,617 of NZ_JBFTQB010000200.1, forward strand.
CATGGATATTGACGGCGAGCATGCGGATGGACGTATTGAACCTATTTTCCGCAAGGGCAACTGGGCATTTTAACTTTGGCATTAGAGACCTTCTAAACCACAATAACAGTGGAACAGAAGGTTCTTTTTTCATATAGTATAGGAGCATTGGTTCTTACGAAATTGGGAATGTTAGTCAGAAGGTAGAGGGAATTTCTTGCAACCCCATCCAAACAAGAGGAGTTGATCGTATGAGTACCAAACCGACGATTGCTGCGATTAGCGTGCCATTTGATCTTGGAGCAGGCCGACGCGGGGCTAGTAAAGGACCTAAAGCCATTATGCAAGCAGGCTTATTGCGGGGCTTGCAGCAAATGGATATGACGATTCAGCATGTGGCGGAGATTCGCCTCCCGAACGATACTGCAGCCCCGCTTCCGCCCGAGGTGGAAAAAAATAATTTAAAATATTTAGCTGAAGTTATAGACGTAAATACTCGCTTGGCTGAACAAGTTTCCAAAGTGGTGGAGCAAGGGCAATTCCCCCTCGTTATAGGCGGCGATCACAGCATTGCCATTGGGACACTTGCAGGCTTATCCGGGCATTATTCGAAATTAGGCGTTATATGGATTGATGCGCATTCTGATTTAAATACGGCTGATACTAGTCCGTCCGGCAATATTCACGGCATGTCACTCGCGATTAGCCTTGGAATGGGGCATCCTTTGCTAACCAGCATTAATGGAAATCAAGCCAAGGTGAAAGCGGAAAATATCGTCCTAATCGGGTCCCGTTCACTGGATGAAGGTGAGAAAAAGCTGATTCGTTCACTCGGCATCAAGTGCTACACCATGCATGATATCGATCGCAAAGGGATGGCTGCTGTCATGCAGGATGCCATCACTTATATTAGCGGCAAAACCGATGGCGTGCATGTTAGCTTCGATGTTGATTCCCTAGACCCGCTCGAAGCGCCGGGGACCGGCACCGCAGTGAAAGGCGGACTTCAATTCCGTGAAGCCCATCTCGCCGTAGAGATGCTGCATGAAGCTGGCATCGTCACATCCGCTGAATTCGTTGAAGTCAATCCGCTGCTCGACGATAACAACAAAACCTCGCAATTAGCTGTCGGCCTGATTAGTTCCTTGCTGGGCAAACAAATTTTATAGCTAACCGCTCGAACGGAAACTCGTATTCCTCCTTAGGGGTACGGGTTTTTCTGCTTGTTGCAAACAGGTTTAATTGGTAAAATATAGATGACTTTACGAGACGGACATTGGACTGGAGATCAGCATGAAAACGATAAATCACTGGATTCTACAGCTTTTACTTGCCCTGCTTTCCTTATCGACGATTGGCATCTACCTGTTTTTCAAAAACCAAACGTATTATGAATTCCTGAATTGGAATCTATTCCTTGCCTGGATACCCAATCTCTTCGCTTTATTAGCTTATTTATTACATTCACGCCGACCTTCGGTTATCGTCCATATGTTCATGTTCATCTTTGGACTAGCCTGGCTTTTGTTCCTGCCAAATGCACCGTATATCATAACCGATTTCATCCATTTAACACTTTTGAAAGACTTATACATAACCAAAAAAGCTTGGAGCATGGCATATTGGAATGATTTTTTCACCATTTTTTTATATGCGTGGAATGGGTTATTACTTGGATGCAGCTCCATGTATATGATCCATGTCATTATGATGGAACGCTGGGGCCGCATCATCTCATGGCTGCTCATGATCRTAACCTCGCTGCTAAGCGGGTACGGCATTCTTCTAGGCAGAGAATATCGACTGAATAGCTGGGATGCCCTGCTGGACATAGATATCGTGAGAACGCTGCAGATGAGCATTCATAGGGAAGCTATTATTTTCTGCGTGCTAGTTGGCTTTGTCATCTTTGTCATGTATGCAACTTTCTATTTACTTATCAATGGCATTGGCAGCTCCAGGCTTGCAACTTATAAAAGATAAACAAAAACGCCCCCACCTCATCATTCCGATGAGGTGAGGGCGTTTGTACGTTCCCGGTCTGGCTTAGTCGGCAGGCTGCAGCAATCTTTCGCCGGCAATGCCTGGCGTCGTCATCTGAATCGGATTGAGGATTTCCTCAATCTCCTCCGTAGTCAGCAATCCGCGCTCAAGGATAAGCTCCTTCAGCGTCATGCCTGTGCGCACAGCCTCTTTCACGAGCTGCGCGGCTACTTCATAGCCAAGATGCGGATTCAAGGCTGTAACGATGCCGAAGCTTTGCTCGACATAAGTGCGGCAACGATCGCGGTCCGCTTCCAAACCTTCGATCGCGAAGCGCTCGAAGACATCCGCCGCGTTGCGCAAGATTTTGAGCGATTGCAGCAAGTTAAACGCTAGTACAGGGCCCATGACATTAAGCTCGAATTGACCTGCTTCACACGCCAAGCAAATCGTATGATCGTTCCCGATGACTTGGAAGGCAACCTGGTTCACAACCTCCGGCATTACAGGGTTCACTTTCCCCGGCATGATAGAGGACCCTGGTTGTCTTGGAGGCAACTTCAGCTCACCTAGACCTGCCCGCGGACCTGAAGCCATCAGACGAATATCGTTGCATATTTTGGACAGATTCACGGCACAGACCTTCAAGGATGCCGATAGTTCTGTGTAAGCATCCATATTTTGAGTACCGTCAACCAAATGCTCAGCATTCTCAACCGGAATGCCACACTCATCTTTCAAATGAAACATCACGCGATTGACATACTCCGTCTTCGCATTCAGCCCCGTACCTACGGCAGTTGCCCCCATGTTCACTATCAAAAGCCCCGTTGAAGCTTGGCGAATCCGATTAATATCACGTTGCAAGACACGTGCATAGGCACCGAATTCTTGTCCAAGACGAATCGGAACAGCATCCTGAAGATGCGTTCTTCCCATTTTTATCACATCATCAAATTCTGATTCTTTCCTGGCAAAAGCGCGCTGCAGCGAAATCATGGTCTCGATCAATTGTTGAGATAAGCGGTAGGCGGCAATTTTGATCGCGGTAGGAATGACATCATTCGTCGATTGCGACATATTCACATGATTGTTTGGATTACAGTGAAAGTAGCTGCYCTTCTCCTCACCCATCAGCTCCAACGCCCGATTGGCCAGAACTTCATTCATATTCATATTGATCGAAGTTCCAGCTCCTCCTTGAATGGAATCTACGATGAACTGATCCAGAAGCTTGCCTTCTCTAACTTCTTCAGCCGCTTTTACTAGGGGTTCACCAATTTTCTTAGGAAGCATATGGGTTTCCATATTCGCCAGAGCGGCTGCTCGTTTTACTTCTGCTAAAGCTGTTATAAGTTCTGCATGAATTTTAACGCCTGTAATTGGAAAATTTTCAAGCGCACGCATTGTTTGAATGCCGTAATAAGCCTGGACTGGTACTTGCTTTTCACCTAAAAAATCTTTTTCAATGCGAATACTCATCGTACACACCGTTCCTTTTTCATTAAAGTAACTGCTCGCGAAGTAGGTGTTCTAATAGCATCCTTCATGGGATGGGTTTTAATTGACCACTGTAATGTACAGC
>NZ_JBFTQB010000201.1:0-8162 GCF_056398785.1 Paenibacillus sp. 01T422
ATTAGTAGAAGGTAACAGCGAAAAGGTCGACGCAGTGGCTTTACTAATTTCTTTCACTTTGCCTAATAGCACTTTGCCTGGAAAATTGTCCAAATTGATTTCTACGACTTCGCCTTCCTTAACCTTATGAATCTCTGTTTCCTCGACGTTGGCCGACACATACAATTTGTTCGTGTCTACGACCATGGCTACCGTTTGGCCCGGTGAGGAGACTTCTCCGGTTTTGACCAGTGTTTTGATGACAGTTCCTTCAATTGGTGAACGCAGTGCCGCTTGATCAAGGCTGCTTGTGGGCAAATTATTATTGTCTTGCTGCCCAATGATCTGATCAGCCAGTACGTGATCCCCTTCGTTAACCTGCAACGAAGTCACTTTTCCAGTAATTCGCGGCATTACTTTGTAGATGTCTCCAGCAAGTCTGGAATCATCCGTAGATAGATAGTTCTGGCCTTCATACCAAAAATAACCGCCGATTCCKCCGCCTACGACGACCAAAGCTGTCAATATGATATACAACATTACTTTACGCTTCATAATTTCTCCTCAACCTTCTTTTCCAAATGTCTTGTAATCAAATCAAAAGAACTATGAATAGTCACTAATTCTTCTTCTGAGAATCCATTTAAAAATTTCGAATAATTAGCTTCTTGAAAAAAAGAGTTTTCCTCAAACTTTGCCTGCTTTTTCTCAGACATATAAATCCAAGTCACGCGGCGATCCACCTCGTCTTTCACACGCTCAATCCAACCATCGCGTTCAAGCCGATCTATGATACCCGACACGGTACTGTAAGATAAATCAATAGCGTCGACAATCTGCCCGATCGTCTTGGGCTCCTTCTTAATCTGATGCAACGTCATGAATTGGGGAGGTGTTAAACCCAAACAGTTAATCCTTCTAGATAATGACTCTTTATGGTATCTCGTCAATTGCCTCAAAAGTTTAGCAATGTTCGTCTCAAGATACATCCACACACCTCATTTCAGACAAATAGATTTGAAGAGTCGACATTGACTCCCCCAAAAACAAGTTGTATCATAAAACTACATTGTTGTATTATACAACTTTAAAATGGGTTGTCAATAATCAATTCCAGCCTCTTTTTTCAGATTCAAAATTAGAGTGGGGTATGTTACCATAGTTCATATAGCTAATGAGGTGAAGAAGTATGAAAATAGATTCGTTGGAAATCATAGAACTTGAAATGGCCATCTTTGTTCGCCGCCTCACGTCCCTGTCATCTGACAAAAAATTCGGTAATATCGATCGTTCTGCTTATCTTCTGTTGCACCAGATCTCGGCTCATGGCTGCGCTGGCGTCAAAGCATTAGCAGATGTATTCCAATTGGACATCTCCACAGTTAGTAGACAAACAGCTTCACTAGAGCAGAAGGAATATGTCTACAGAATACCTGACCCACAAGATCGTAGGGCCTACAGCTTACAAATAACGGATTTGGGCAAACATGAATTGGATGAATATAAAAAGGCAAGGTCGGTCCGATTTAAAGAAGTGTTAAAAGAGTGGTCAGAAGACGAATGCCAAACATTCGCACTATTATTAAGAAAATTCAATGTTACGATTAATGAAAGTCGTGCAAAAGAGCCCAGCTAATCCTAGTTGGGCCCAAAAAAAGAGGTCAACCAGAAAGATCCGGTGACCTCGTATCAGTTGAAACTTTTAACATCTTCAATCAAACATGTCCAATTGCTGTGGTGGCGACGGCAGCTCTTTCCTCTCCAACCCCAGAAGATTCATAAGTTGAAATGCATTAGCAGCAGCATCCCCACCAGAGTTATTATTAAAAATCACGCAAACCTCATCTGTTTCTTCCTCTAGCTTCACCAGGTTCTCTTTCCACTCAAGCAATTCCTCGTCATTGTAGCGATAGAGGTATCGTACTTCTCGCCAATTCGTTGTCCCACTCGATGTCCAACCTGATGTATTTCTGCCATGGAAACGAACAATCGTTAATACTTTATCTGTTGATCTTAAAATAATCGGAATCGATCCTGGAAATACTTGAGGCTCATCACAGATACTATGAATCCAGCCTTCTTCAACCATATAGGATATTGTTCTATCTTCCATTTCAGCACCAAACCAGCTCTGATGACGAAATTCAAGAGCTACAGGAATATCACCCATTCTCTTCTTTGTTAATCGCAATAATTTTACATTCTCACGATTGCACTCAAACCATGGCGGGTATTGAAAAAGGACTGCTTTTAATTTACTAGCGTCAATAACAGGCTGTATAGATTCAATAAAATCCCGAAACATTACTTCTGTTTCTGCATCGGAATAATTCTGCCGCGTATGTCCCGTCATGCCCTGATAAGCTTTGATCAAAAACGAAAAGTGACTTGAAGTGTCTGCAACCCACTTCTGGTATAAACTGTCTTTGTGAATTGCGTAATAAGAGCTGTCTACTTCAACAACTGAAAAGTATTTACTGTATTCTTTTAGCTTATCTTGCGATCTGACTCCAGTCTTATATAACTCGTCATGGTCTCCCCAACCAGCAAGCCCGATTGATATCATATATTCACCACTCTTTTGAAGAAGTTATTACTCCTACTATATTTTATCGGCATATGTTAATAAATCGCAACTTTTCCCTGAAGTAATTTTCCATAAATCAAAAATGATATACTTATATTACCCCTCGCGGATTTGGTAACGTATCTGATTGATGCAGACTATCGTTTTTATGTGTCTATGGTCCTTTTCACTGTATTTTTAATGCTGCAAGCGGGTATTGGCGGCTTCTTGAACTATGCGGGTCGCATCGTACTCACAAGGGCAGGTGTATCGCTTGCTGCTCAGTTTGCAGCTATCGTATACGAAAACGTTCTCTTGGTATCCGCGGCACTTTCGTATGCGCTCCTACTTGCCTTTAGCCTAGACGTTGTGTCAATTCCTATTTACATAGCCATTGGTGCTATTGCGGGCACAGCATTTATATATTATACAAGTATAACGGCTTGGATAGGCCGTGAATTCGTCCATGTCTCACGGTCGAAGTTGCTCATAAGGCTGCTACAGCGAGTGACTAATCCAGCCTACTCCCCATTGAATAACAGTTTGGGAGCCACCTTGTCTCGCAATCAATTTTTCGGCTATTTTATTTTTTTCTAGGTAGCCATCTTGTGATGGGGATCGCTTTCTGGATGTTGTCAAACAGCTTCGGAGCAGGCCGAATTGGCATTTTCTATGCGGCTAGTACTTTCGCCACTTCCTGGCTGCTCGGATTGTTGAGTCCGCTTCCAGGTGGACTTGGTGTTAGAGAGGGCTTCTCGGTTTACTTTTTGTCGCATAAACTAGGTGCTGAGTCCGCACTGCACATTTCGATCATAGCACGGTTATGGAACATGATGGCTGAAATCACATTCTGGACCTTAATTCAAATGGCCAGTAGACTAGCTCGAAAGGTGAGAAGCCTATGAATCGTAAAAAAGTCGTACTTGTCGCTGGTGTTTTCCCTCCTGGAATTGGTGGCATGCAAAATTATTACTATAACCTCTCCAAGCATACGAAACATGATATTACAGTTCTCGCCCCTGAGTATCCGGGTTGTGAAGCTTTCGATCGCAAACAGTCCTTTCGGACGGTGCGTGGGGCATTTATGCGCAATGAGCGCATACACATTTTGAGCTGGGGGCGCCTTTTCCGGCATGTGAGGAAAATGATGAGCGACGAAGAACCTGATGTTACGGTCTACGGATATGTGCTTATAGGTTTCATCGGACTGCTGTTTCGGGTATTCGGAAAGCGCCGTTATGTGATTTCTACCCATGGCATGGATATGCTGATGTTTCGTCGGTTTTTCGGCTTAAATCAGATGGTGAAGCTAATATTGGTTCATGCCGACGGTGTACTTACCAATAGTATTTTCACCAAAAAATTGGTAGAAAGTTATGGCGTCAATTCATCCCGTATCAGTCTCGTGCATCCTGGCGTGGAGGCCGAGTTTGATCGGAAACCTGCAAATGTAGAGTTCATAGGGCGGTATGGACTTGAAGATAAGTACGTCATTTTATCCGTCGGCCGACTTGTCACGAGAAAGGGACAGGATCGCGTCATCGAAGCCATGCCCGAAATCCTCAAGCAGATTCCCAATGCTATGTATGTTATTGTCGGGGATGGTCCCGATCGTGCAAGACTCGAACAGCTCGTACGGGTGAATGGCGTTGAGGATGCGGTTAAGTTCATTGGCAACATCAGTGGAAGTAAAATTTTGAATGAGTATTACAGTTTGGCAGACCAGTTTATAATGGTATGTCGAGAGCTGGAGAAGGGGGATGCCGAAGGATTCGRAATCGTCTACCTGGAAGCAGCCTCGGCAGGAGTTCCTGTTATAGCCGGAAGGTCCGGCGGGGCTTTGGAGGCGGTGCTTGATGGGGTGACCGGACTGCTCGTTAATCCAGATTCACATGCCGAAATTGTAGAGAGCATTGTCCTATTGGCCAAAGATCAGGCGCTTAGAGATCGTCTAGTCGCAGATGGCTATAAACGTGCGAAGACAAAGTTCCAATATGAAGTGCTCGCAGAGACGTTCGATCAATCCGTGGAAGAGCTGTGCGCAAGCCCTCGGACTAACAGCAAGTTAGTCAGGAAGCGGCCTCGCATGAAGCAGGATATGCGGTAGAGATTGCAAAGAGGGCCAGAAATCACCCCGAGGTGGTTTCTGGCCCTGTTAAGATTTAGAACAACTTAGGCTCCACCCAGCTGAGTAGTCGGAGGATAGAGCCTCAGAAAAATTATTTATTCAAAGGTAATTACATATGGCAACGGGTCAACCTGGCGTGTTTGGCCATTTACTACATATTTTAATCCGTAAATATAGTATTGGTTAGCGTTTATTACCGGAACCGRCTGATTGTAGAAGCTTATTTTGTAGTAGGATACACCACCTATCGACTCAACTTCGCTTGTAACCTCTATAGAGGAATAGACTAGTCCTACTTTAGCTTCAGAAGTGTCTAATACCCCTTTTAACAATCCCGTTCCTGTATCAGGTACGTAGTCACTGTCCTTCAAACTAACCAGCAAGTAATCAGCACCGATAGATGCCTTTGGTATTTGATATCGGTCAAAGTCTATCTCTGTTTTAGCTAATGGATTATATACTTCCTTTGTAACAGAGTTATAAGGTCTTATTTGATCAATTTGGAGAACAGTCGGCGTTTGCACAGAGATCGTAGTTGGCGCTGCACAACCCACATCATTACAAGCTACTACAGAAAAAGTGTAGGTTTTACCCGATTGTAGATTCTCAACCCCATAGTTGGGTACCTCAGAATTAGCAATTTCTTTCCCATCTTGAAGAACCTTGTAAGTAGGCCTACTCATCATATCAACCGAGTTCAGTGTCCACATTAAATAAACCCGAGTCGCAGTGACATTATAAGTTTTCAATTCTTTCACAGGTTTTGGAGTGGTATGCAGAGTAATAGGTTCCAAGACATATGGCTCACCGGAAGCAATAGTAAAATTATTTGTTGTCAGCAGGGAGTACTCTGTTTTACTTGCCTGCACGKAATATGCAATACCTGCTGGAACTTGGTTAAATCTGTAGTATCCATTAACATCAGTCTGAACGGTTCTATCGGTACCTATAAGCGCTACCTTTGCATTCGGAAGACCTTTAAGGCCTGATGATTCCGTATTCTCGAAGACATACCCAGCAACAATTCCTGGCACAATCACACCCGGAATCGGAATCTCGGATACAGGTGCATTATATGGCATCGGACAGGTTGAAGATGAACAAGTGTCCTTGACACTTCCCGTAAAGATAATTTTATCCACTGTTGCTTGTTTATAAGCCACCTTGTACACAGTGTCCCTTAATTGTCCCTGCACTGAAAGTAACACATATTGCTTGAGTTGAGGGTACTGAGTGGCATTAATCACTTTAAGCCCGTTATCGATTTGGAAATCTGTAGCCTTAGAATTAATTACTGGATGGTCGAATTCAATTAATACAAGATCGGAACGTAAACTTGTGGCTGCAACCACCCTCGAATCATATTGCTTGACTTTGATGACAATAGTTTTTGTTGCTGAATAAGCCGCTTTAAAAAAGGTTACAGTTAATACTACCGTTGCATCCCCAGCACCTGATGCAGGTCTCTGAAAAGTTCCCCACGGCGATAAAAATTCCGACTGACCTGAGTCCCATATAGCTGTAAAGGTCCCATCCGTTTGGGGAAATATTGGTCTTTGAGTAACGGAATCAGCTGAATCACCTTCTTGAAATTGCAACTGATAGCCGTCTATTTGATCCCTAAACTCAAAGATAAACTTTCTCGCAGATTGATACTCATTTAAGTAAGCAAAATCTGTATCTAATGCATCATATTTTTTAGCGATTGCTATTGCACGCTCGGCCGCTTCGATATTTGCCTTCTGAGTGGCGTATCCTGAATTGTTTATAGAATTTTGAATGGCTTGATTTGCAAGCTTAATGGCTTCCGCCTTAACCTGCAACTTAAGCTCATCACTCATTTGTATAGCTCCATTTTCACTCGAAACTTTACCAATAGCCGCAGGGTCGCCCGTAACCGTGACATTCGTGCCTGCCGTGATTTTTTGTAGGTTTGCCGCTGCTTTAAATTCAATAGTCGTGCCTGTCGAACTGCTAGGAAGTTCAACATTTTTAAGTTCACCCGCCCCGTCAAGAATCAGTTTCGTGTTAGGTGCTGCTATATAGACACCTTCAGTAACTGTACCTATTGCTGCAGTAATATTAGCACTACTTTTCAGCTTAAGAGACTTAATGACCGTTGGGAGTAGATTACCGTTGGTAGGTGCATCCAGCTTAATTTGCACACCAGGGGCTTCAGCTGTCACTTCTCCATCAATATTACCTTTGAGCGTAACCTGTTTTCCTGCTGCAGAGGAAGCCAGTCTGATTTTGCCTAATGTACCTTTCGAAGAAGATGATTCCAAGATAGCCTGGGAACTAACCTCCGTATCCTCAACAGATGCGCCGTCCTGCACTTCAATCCGCACGCTTTTGCCGCCGTTATTAACCGCATTTACTTTCAACAGTTTGATAATCGTGTTCTGCAATTTAATCGAATTTACATCCCCCGAGAGAATCTCCAACTTCTGAGCGTTGATGTTTCTGAGTGTAACTTCACCGGAGGGACCTGGATCAATAATTAGATTCTGAACAGTAGTGGCAGATCCGCTGGCAGGACCGTATGTACCTGAAGTTTTCACAGTAATTGTGTCTAATGCGGTACCGCTGGCCAATTGCTGCTCCACAGTTGGGCCAGTTGGGCTTACCGTGAATCCTCCACCACCGCCGCCAAAAAAGACAGTTGCAGCTACGCCCAACACACTTTTATCCACAGTAGTTCCTTTGAAAGTAAGCTTGTAAGCTAYATCCTTTGTTTGAGCCGAGGTCGTCAAAACAACGATAGATTTGCTACCTGTTTTAAATGCCGCCTCTACAACCTGCAAATTGTTATCGAAAGCAAAATCGCCTTTACCCACAGAAGTAAGCTCTGTAGAAAAGGTCACTTCAATACTAGTATTACTTACTGCAGCAATTGACGAAATGATAGATCCACTTTGTCCATCGCCTAGCGCCTTGGCTTTCTCAACGTACAGAGAAGCATTCGTTTTAAATTCAAACGCTAATCTAGCAAGGGCTTGACGTTCAGCATTGTCCTTAGGATTAAATGAAAGAGTGCTATCAGGGCCCTCAGTCCCCTGGATAAAACCGATCCGGGCTGCGAAGGAAACTTGGTTTCTCGCCCAATCAGCAATTTGATCCTTATCAGAAAATGTATCGACCATAGGCAGTTTAGCTGCCGTTTCTTCTAATCCAAGTGCACGAATAAAGAAAACAACCAATTCTTCACGTGTCACATTAGCATCTGGAGAAAAGGTTGTAAGCGAAGTGCCCTGCGTAATGCCTGAAGCAACCAACGCACCCACATATCCTCTGTACCAACTATTCGCCTCTACATCCAGGAATGCCTCAGCTTTTGTTGGATCTTCTTTCGCACCCAATGAGAGTACTAGAATCTTCGCTAGTTCCGCTCGGGTCATCGCCTTCATCGGCTGAAAAGTCCCGTCCTCGTATCCAGAAATAATTCCTGCCTCTAATAGAGCATCTATCTCTTTCATGGCATAAGAATTG
>NZ_JBFTQB010000202.1:0-8162 GCF_056398785.1 Paenibacillus sp. 01T422
AGGTGGAGAGGCTCCTCTTATTATTGAGCCAGAGCGCAGAGACACCTTCCCTGCCATCGCACTAGCTGCTGCTTATATGTATGATGTGGAAAGTTTACCCCTTAACACCGTGATTACGGTATTACCGGTAGATCCGTATGTCGATGAGGCATTTTTCCAGAAAATTAAACAGTTAGAGGATGTTCTACACGAAACAGACGCGAATTTAGCGCTGATGGGTGTTGTTCCGACAGTTCCATCTGAGAAATATGGTTACATTGTTCCATCGGATGAGCGCCGGGAAGGGACAGAAGCGCTGGGTGTTCAGTATTTCTTCGAAAAGCCTAGCCGTGAACAAGCCGCTGTTTTGATTGACCAAAAGGCACTTTGGAATTGTGGTGTCTTTGCTTTCCGACTTGGCTACCTCATTGAGGTCATGATGGATAAAGGGATTCCTAYTCAATACGAGGAAATGCTCAGAAATTATCATAAATTAACGAAAATCAGCTTTGACTATGAAGTTGTTGAGAAGGAAGCAAGTTGTGTCGTTGTCCCTTACGACGGTTTCTGGAAAGATTTGGGAACCTGGAATACCTTGACTGAGGAAATGGGACGTTCCCAAATCGGAACAGGTATCGTTACGACTGATTGCGAGAACACCCATTTGATTAATGAGCTTGATATCCCTGTCACCGTAATCGGCATCCATGACGCAGTTATTGCCGTGAGCCCGGATGGCATCTTAGTGACGAACAAGTCGGAGAGCCCTCGTATCAAGGAAGTCATGAACACAATCGAGCATCGCCCGATGTACGAAGAGCGCAGATGGGGACGATATCGTGTTATCGATTATGTCAAATATGCCGAAGATAATGAAGTACTAACGAAACGTATTCTCGTTCATGCCGGTAAAAATATAAGCTATCAGCTGCATTATAAACGTTCTGAAGTGTGGACAGTTGTGAGCGGCGTAGCAGATATTATCATCAATGATAAGCTCTATCAGGTGAAACCGGGTGATGTTGTGCGCATTCCGGAAGGGACTAGACATAGCATAAGAGCAATCACGGATGTTGAATTTATCGAGGTACAAAGCGGGTCCGATTTAGTTGAAGAGGATATCGTTCGTATTTGTATGGATTGGAAAGACATCCCGCTTCACCAATTTATTTAAGTTTTGTTTTGAAACAAAGAACCGCCTTCTATTCGATTTCGGGAATGGAAGGCGATTCCTTGTTTGAAGGCATAAAAATTACAAATATAACCATTTCATAAAAAGAAGGATGTCATATGACAAACAAGAAGATGATTCTAATTTTAGGAGAGGCAGGTGTACGTAAGAAGGTGGTTTCCTTATTGTTCTTACTCTCTTTAGTAGCTCCGAATTTCTTGTTTCAACCACATGTTGCAGCGTCTGCGACTACGGTTCCTGTCAACTCGCAAGCGTCGATAGAAGCTAAGGTGGTACTGCAGAAGTTAAATGTCGTTTCAGGTGTTAGTACGATTAGCGGGCAGCATGATTATCTTGAAAGTCCAGATGAATGGACGAATCAAGTGAAAGGCTGGACAGGTAAATTCCCTGCCCTTCATGGCTATGAATTCGGTGCTATTTTGGCTCAAAACGAAAGTCAATTGGCGCAACAAAGACAGAAGGTTGTCAATAGCGCGATCGCTTGGAATCAGGCTGGCGGCTTAGTGACCATCTCCTATCATCAAAGCATTCCTGGAACCTGCCTATGCTGGTCGAATGTGGAGAAGAAAATGAGCCAAGCGGAATTTGATAAATACGTGACTCCTGGCACTCCCCAGTATGCGAAATTGATTGCGGATTTGGATAAAACGGCGGTTTACCTGGAGAAACTGAAGGATGCGGGAGTTCCTGTCTTATGGCGTCCCTATCATGAAATGAATGGGGATTGGTTCTGGTGGGGCAAGAAGAACAACTTCTCAGCGCTATGGAATATTATGTACGATCGTTTCGTGCATGTGCATAAGCTGAATAATTTGCTTTGGGTGTGGAGTCCGAATGCGCCGAACGCGAATGCCGACCCTTACACAGCCACATATCCAGGTGCGAGTAAGGTGGATGTTCTCGCTGTAGATATCTATGATAATGATTATAAACCAGAATATTATAAGAATATTGTCCAATTAGCAGGCGGTAAGCCTGTAGCGATAGGGGAGAATGGCGAGCTGCCAAGTGCGGAGGTATTGAAAGATCAGCCCCGATGGGCTTATTTCATGACATGGGGCAAGATGTTGACCGAAAATAATAAAAAAGAAGAGATTAAATCATTCTACTCGCATTCGAAAATATTGAGTAGGGAATCTTTTCTGCCAATTAAGCAGCCGCAGATACAGCCAATTTCGCTACCAGATAAGAAAAATGGGTTGCGAGCAGAATATTTTGATAATAAGGATTTGACAGGATTAATAGAAACCAAGGTGGACGCCAAGATTGATTTCAATTGGTCGACTTCGGCTCCTTTACCCTCTATGCAAGCAGATACATTTTCGGTGAGATGGACGGGGAAACTCGTGCCCGCCTATTCAGAAACTTATCAGATTTCGACCCTAAGCGATGATGGTATTCGAGTTTGGGTGAATGACAAGTTGGTTATTGATAGTTGGTTTAATCAAAGTTGGGTGGAACGAACAGGATCTATTGCCCTTACCGCTGGCGTGCCTGTTGATTTGAAAGTGGAATATTACGACAATCAGAATGGTGCCGCTGCTAAACTCATGTGGAAGAGTCCTTCCCAATCAAAAGAAATTATACCAGCAAGTGTTTTATTACTTCCTTAGAGGTTGAGAGGTATCTAACATGATGAGATATGTGATTGTGCCATCGGCCTTGTTGATCTTACTGATCCTGATCTCGGCTTCGAATAATGACGGTGCATCTGCAAGGACAGAATTGGTAAAGGTGATGACAGAATCCAATCAGATTGGCAATCAGATCTGGACGTTAGGCGAACCCGATGATTCTTATTCGGAATTTGGAAAAGAAAGTGCAGCTCAGATCGGTTACACGGTATCTTCCGACGCAAAGCAGCAGGAGACTTGGAGCTCGGTGCCGCAAGGTCTCAATAAATCGCTCAATCCAACCTTGTCGATCAACTATTCCTTGACTGCAATACCCGAGTATGGGGTTCATTTCCGAGTGAAAATTCTAGATGCGCATAAGTCCGTTCCTCAGATGGCGGTGTTTTCCAATAATATGCTATCGGGCATCATCCAGATCGCCGGTGTCGGAGGGACGTCCAGTACTTATGAGTATAAGAAATTATATGAGCTTTATATCCCTAAGGAGCAGTTGCAGCTAGGAAATAACGTGTTGAAGCTGTCGGCCGAAGGCTGTCTGTCTTGCAAGGCAGATGAGAATAAATTTCTTTGGTGGAAATGGGACTATCTCTCGCTTGATGCCCTAGCTGCTCCTGCCCAGGAACCCATTCATGGGCGATATGTGGAATCCGGCACCAAAGTCAGTAATTTATCATTTTACTATGACCAAGGAGCTGTTAAGCATCTTCCCTATGTCTTAAAGTGGCTGGGAATTGCCTATAGCGGCAATGTGATGCGAGTGGATTGTGCAACGGATGTGAAAGCGGGATGTTCCGCAATTGAGCCTTATTATGAAACACTGCGTGATTACAACACACAAGCGGTAGCTCTTCATTTACATACTGGAAACATCAAGTTGAAAGAGGATGGCACACTGCCAGCAGATGCAGAAGCCAAGTTATCGGATTACGTGAAGCAATATGGCTCCATGTTTCAATATTATGAGATCGATAATGAACCAGGCTTATTTAATCGGTCCAAAAGTGTGAATCTAGCCATAGCCAAATGGCTCAAAACCAATCTGCCTGAGATTGCTCCTCATGTGAAAACGGTCGCTCCTGGTTGGGCCTATGCGCCGGAATATAGCACGAGGACCTGCCGCAATCAGAACACATCAGGCGTGTTCAGCTGCGGAGATCCTGACGGATGGGAAGGCGATCCGAACCAGCGTATGGAGCTTGAAGAGATGACAGATTTAACCAATGGGCATGCGTATGGGACCTCTTATGTGAACAATAAGGATGGAAGTTTTCTGGAGAACATGCGAACCTTCGGAGGGGCTGAGGATGGGTTACAGAAGCTGATGCTCAATACGGAGTATGGCACTTCGGATAGCCATAAAGATCCATCCGAATATGGCGCGGCAGAGCCTCATGCGGCTGTCTTTGATCGGATTATGAGAGCTCATATTGGATATGCGGATATGTTCATGCAGCATGCGGCATTTTATCCGGACTATGCTTTGTTCGAACCGGGCATTGATTTGAATACCCAGAACCCCGCACAGATGGAAATTCATAAGAATTCATTGGAAAATGATACGCGAGTCGGGGTGATGCGGCGCTTAAATCTAGCCTATGCGACGCATGGCAAACCACTGGTTTACGAAGTAGCCAATAAGCCGGAGCTATCGGAGAAGCTGGTTTATTTCCGGGGTGTTGATACATCAACATTACCTGCACTTCCTGGATCAGGAGGGAAATCGGATAAGATTTTACTCAACTTTGTAAACTTTGAATCGAGTCCACAAACGATACAGGTGAAAGTAACGATGCCGGAGTCAGCGATATACGAAGGCGAAAGGTTCGGAGCGGGTGATACGTATGAAACGGCTCGATCCTATCTGAGCGGATTGCAAGCAGCGCCAGAGTTAGCATTTAAGGAAACGTTGGGCCCAGGTGAAGCCGTGCAGTATATCCTTTCGCGAGCAGATGGGGTGAAGCCAGTCGCACCATCGTGGATTCAGGCCAAGCCCGCACAGCATCATGCGATTGAGCTCAGCTGGAACGAGTCGGAGGTAGCGCGCAGTTATGATGTTTTGCGCAAATCAAGCGTGGGTGAGGACAATTACACCGTAATTGCAGAGCAAGTACAAGGTACCGAATTTATAGATACAAGTACAGGGATAGGGAACCAGTACATGTATCAGATTAGGCTTTCAGGTACAAACGAAGTTTCACAACCAGCCGTTGCAACTGCAACCGATAGTGTGGCTCTGGATCGGACGGACTGGGAGGTTACCAGCAGTTCTGGCAAACCACAAGGGGCGATCGATGGTAACATCTATACCCGCTGGGACACAGGTACTGCTCAAGCTCCCGGTCAGTTCTATCAGGTGGATATGAAAACACCAACTACGATCAACCGAATAAGGCTTCGGAGCGAGGGCTCCCCGAATGATTATCCAAGGAAATATGAGGTATATGTATCTGCGGATGGAAACAACTGGTCTCAGCCGGTTGCATCCGGTAGCGGTTCTAGCCTACTAGACATCAATTTTAGTCCAACGTATGCACGATTTATCAAGATCGTTCAGACAACGAAGGCAGGGAATTTCTGGTCCATTCATGATCTGCAGATTTATGGCTAGGAATCGGAAGGTACATGTTAACTTTTGCGGGTTGAAGCTACGATTAGAAACAGAACTAATATGAGCAACCAGATGACTTGAACCATATTATCCTCGCCTTTTGTTATAATAAGTCAAGTTTAACAAGAATCTTTGAAATATTCTGTCTTAAAACAAACAAAAATGTTGGATTTATGCTGAATATTACTAAAGTAATTATCGAAAAGTCATAATTTTTTGTCATTTTATGAAGGAAGTCCTCACTTTGTGGGGGCTTTTTGTCATTTTATACAGAAAGAATCCATTGTCGAAATATAGTATCTGATTTTATATACATTTAACAAACCTTCTGTAACATATAGATATTGGAGAATTGAACAAAGGATAATAACCGAAGGGGAGAAATTTCTTGAATATGCGACTGCCTCAAATTACAGTGGGTAAGAAAATGTATCTCAGTTTTATTATTATATTATTGCTTACTTCTGTTGCAGGATGGATGAGTCTAACGAATATGAAGTCGATTCAGGACAAAAGTGATGAAATCAGTAAGAGATGGATGCCTGGCGTCGAAGCTGTTAATACGATCAGTTATTTAACGGAAAATGTACACGGACTACAGATGCAGCTCTTCATATTAATGGATCCAGCTCAGCTGCAAAGCACACAGACACAAGCTATTGCTGGGATTAGCAATGTAGACGAGCAGATTAAACAATTCGGGGAAGCGCTGACGGATGAGCAAGAGAAGCGGAATTTCGAAGCCTTCCAAAACCAATGGAATACTTACAAAGGCTATCATGAGAAGTTCATAGAGCTTAGTCAAAAAGCCAATTTGAGTAAAGGCTCTGGCAACACGGAGAAAGAAGTTGAAACGCTCATTTCAGATTCAAATAAAGTATTTGTGAACATGCAGAAATATCTAGAGGTTCTTGTACAAATCAAACATGAAGGCGCGATGGCTGCCTCAGAGAGCAGTTCGGATATTTATCGTTCTGGACAAATGAACTTAATCTACATTTTTGGTTCGGCAGTTTTAATCGGTCTGATTCTGGCCTTCTTCATTACACGCAATATCTCCAAGCCTGTGCGGCTTGTCTCCCAAGCTCTTCAGACGGTGTCCTTGGGAAGCTTGTCTGAGCATGATGTGAAAGTGAGCAATAAAGATGAGATAGGTGAGCTTGTCGGTTCGTTAAACCGAATGAAGACGAATGTCCGGGACATCTTGCTGCAGATTCGCACTGCCTCTTCTTCGGTTGCTGACTCGTCCAAAGAACTTCTCGATCACGCGGAGCAAACATCGCATGCTTCCAATCAAGTGGCGGAAGTCATGCAGAAGGTAGCTTCTGGAGCAGAAATTCAAGTTCAGAATTACGAGGATACGAATACGGCAATGACGGAGATGAGCATTGGTATTGGACGAATCGCTGAAGCTTCGTCGGAGGTATCCGATATCTCCATGGAAGCATTCCGAGAAGCCAAGCAAGGCGAGCAAGACCTCCAAGGGCTCATTAAGACCATGAACGGCATGAGTAATACGGTCAGCAGGGCGAATACAGTTATTATCAATTTGGAGAACTATTCTCAAGAAATCTATAATATGATTGGCCTGATGGGCAACATAGCGAAGCAAACAAACCTGCTCGCATTGAATGCGGCGATTGAAGCAGTTCGTGCAGGAGAAGCAGGCAAAGGATTTACGGTTGTTGCAGGGGAAGTGCGCAAGCTATCAGAGCAGTCCGCACAATTTGCCAATCAAATTACGGAATTGATCGATCAGGTTTTGAACAATACCGGAGTTGCCGTTCAAACCATGCATGATTGCCTGCAGGAAGTGGATATGGGCAAAGAGATGGTACAAACGGCTGAGACTTCCTTCCATCGTATTTTCTTAGCTTCCGAGCAAGTGGCTGTTCGGATACAAGAGGTCGCTGCCTCAGCAGAGGAATTGGCCGCCACTTCGGAAGAGGTGTCCGCTTCAGTCGCAGAAACGAGCGCTCACGCGAGAAATTCATCTGCCTACGCTCAGCAGGTGGCCGAAACTTCGGAGCAGCAGATGGCGTCGCTGAATGATATCACTAGGTCTGCCGGTATGCTTAACGGCATTGCCGAACAATTACATACGGTCGTTGGGAAGTTCGAGCTGTAATTCCTTTGAACCGTGAACCTGAGACCCCGTCTCAGGTTTTCTTATCGTTCAGATCCATGCAGAAGTCTGCCAGATCATGCTATACTAGACCTTGTACAAAGGAGGTTGAATATGGCTAGAAACAAAGAGTTTGAAGTGAATACCGTGCTGCGAAAAGCCATGCAATTATTCTGGGAGCAGGGTTATGAGAAAACTTCCATGCAAGATTTAGTAACGCATATGGGGATACATCGAAGAAGTATCTACGATACTTTCGGAGACAAACATAGTTTATATATCAAGGCCGTAGAGAAGTATGGTGAATTGCTGGAAGGTTCCGTTCATAAAAAAGTGGAAGAACCTGCTCCGATCAAACAAGCGATCAGACGAATGTTTGAATTCGCGATCTCTTCAGAGGAAGAGCGGCCCAAAGGGTGCTTAATGGTTAATACGGCTGTTGAGTTGGCTAGTTGTGATGCAGAAGCCGCTGCGAAAGTGAATCAAAGTTTTATCAGAACAGAGGACAAGCTATACGAACTCGTATTGCGTGGCCAGGAAACAGGAGAGATTGGAAGTCATCATGATGCACTTAAGACTTCGCAGTTTCTAAATAATGCGTTCATTGGGTTATGCGTGTTGGTC
>NZ_JBFTQB010000203.1:0-8149 GCF_056398785.1 Paenibacillus sp. 01T422
AAGTAGATTAAAAGGAAAAAAGGTGAATGGAAATCGGTTCAACTTCGAGTAAGGATCGATATCGTATCGTTTATTCAACTTTATAGCCAACCCCCCAAACCGTTTTTATAAATCTCGGACTTCTTGGATTTGATTCAATTTTTTCGCGAATTTTGCGGATATGCACCATGATCGTATTATCGGAGTCATAATAGGCTTCCTTCCAGATGGTTTCGTACAGCTTTTCCGAGCTCCACACCATCCCGCGATTCCGGACCAACAGCTCAAGAATTGCGAATTCCCTTGGGGTCAACTTAATTTCTTTACCTTCCAACTTGACTTCATGCGTCTGTGTATTGATTGTCAGATCATCCACTTCGAACTCGTGGTCCTTGTTCACATGCGGTACATTAAGCCTAGTGTAACGGCGAAGCTGGGATTTAATGCGAGCGATAAGCTCCAACGGATTAAACGGTTTACTCAAGTAATCGTCGGCACCTGAGCTTAAGCCCCAAATTTTATCCATATCTTGACTCTTTGCAGACAGCATGATGATCGGCATATTTTTTTGCTCTCGGATTTTTAAGCAAGCCTCGATCCCATCCATTTTCGGCATCATGATGTCGAGAACGATTAGATCTACGTCTTCCTTCTGAAGGACCTGCAAGGCTTCCGCTCCATCGGATGCTCGAAGCAGCTGATAACCTTCATTTTTCAAATAAATTGCAAGCATATCTATGATTTCTTTCTCGTCGTCGACAAGGAGTATCGTAGGTTGTGCCATTCCGGGTACCCTCCTTTATAGTTCTGTGTAAGTAAACGTATCAAGTTGGTCTGGTAAATTCAATCAAAATGTTGATAGCTATCATGAGGCTTAGTATAGACACTGAATCTTAACAGATTATGGAGACAATTCTTAAGGTTTTCTTAATATCAGGGTGCCGCAATATAAAAAAACCAGCCCTTAGGCTGGTTAATCAACATATCACTTTTGCTGCTGCTCAGATATCTTAAAGCTTTTTACAGACTTTTGTAGTTCAACTGACATCTCCGCTAACTGGCGGATTGCCGATGTAATCTCTTCGATCGATGCACTCTGCTCTTGAGCAGCGGCTGCGACTTCTTCATATCCGGCAGACTGCTCTTCGGTGATTCCCGAAATTTTATGCATCACACGGGAAATGATTTCGAATGAGCGCACGGCTCTCTCCAGCGTATTCAGCAAATGATCCGTCCGCTCGGAAAACACGGAAATACCATTGAAAATGACTTTGAAATTTTCATACGTATCGTTAATCCAGGTTTGACCCTGTTCAACAGCCTGATTGCCCTGGACGATGCTTTCCATCACCAGACGGCTGTCTTTTTGCGTGCCTGAAACGAGTCCAGTAATCGAACTTGCGGCTTTCGAGGATTGCTCTGCGAGCTTCTTCACCTCGCCGGCGACAACGGCAAAACCTTTGCCTTGTTCGCCAACACGTGCCGCTTCAATCGAAGCATTCAAAGCCAGTAGATTCGTCTGCTGCGCAATCTCTGTAATAATATTGATAATCGCTCCGATTTCCTTCGAACGACTTCCCAACTGTAGTGCGGCTTCATGCGATGATTTCATTTCTTTTTGGATCACGTTCATCTGATGCAGCGTCTTTTCGACAAGTTGCTGGCCATCAACCGATTGCGCACCAACTTTGTGCGCCATCTCCTGCATCTCTTTGACTTCAGCCGTTACCTCCGTCAATTCTGAGTTGATCTCAACGATGGATGATGTGCTCTCTGATATGGAACTCACAACTTCAGCCACACCGTCATACATATTGTTCATAGAAACAGCAACCAGTCCTGCACTTGAACTTGACTCGTCAGCAGATTGATACAATTGCTCACTCGTATGAGTAATAATGTGGGATGAATCATACATCTGGCGGATAAGCGACTCCAGATTCCTTCGCATCACATTAAATGCTGCAGCCAGTTTACCAATCTCATCGGTACGCTGAATGAAGACTTGTTCAGTTAAATAACCAGCAGCAACCTTCTCAGTGACTTGCATGAGCTGTACAACTGGCCTTGTCACGGACCGACTAATGTAGTACGCGATTAGACTGCCAATGGCCAAAACAATAAGTGTAATGCTCAGCATTGTCCAAAACAAATCTTGCTTCGTTTTGGGAATAACGCTCGCATCCAAATCAATACCGATAATACCGACGTTATCGCCATTCTTGTTACGAAGTGGAACAAATACAGATTTATGAATACCGTATTCATCTTTGTAAATGCTGCTGATCATCGGTTTATCCTCGGCGATTGCCGCATTCATTTCTGGCGTAAACGGATATTCAGTACCGTAATCATCGTCAACACCCGTTAAAATTACGATCTGTTCTTTCATTGGAGTTCTAGTCAATACATACACGTTCTCTAACGTGTCATGCTTCTTGAACTCCTCGAATTGTTTTTTTATTTTCAGATAACCTGGTTGTTTGGTGTCCGTAATATCTTCAGGCCGTTCTGGTAGGACAGCTAGATAGTTGGATACGTTTTGAATATTCGACGTTAATCGCAGTACAAATTGGTCCTCAAGTTTCGTCGCTAAGCCTTTACTAACCCAGTATCCCGACAATGAAAATACCGAGCTAACAACTAACAACAGTAAAACAATGCTGATCGTCATTTTCACCGCAATATGTGCACGGATCCAGTTCATCACTTTGGTTGTGAAAAGTTTCGTTCTATCAGTCAGAGCTTGCGCTTGCGTAGCCACTTGTTGTTACCTCCCGCTTAACGTAGATGCTTCCGTATATGTCTCATAAACTTGTGAAACGAATGTCTTCAAATATTGCACGATTTCTGGGACATGCTTAACCTCCGTATAGGGGGAGATTACGAATATTTTGGTCGCATATAAAGCAGTAGAGCTCCCCTCTTTCGTTGGTACTAGCAAATGCTTCTTGGTATCGCCAAAAAATATGCGTTCACGTTGATCACCAAGAATTTCAAACAGGATTTCATTAAACTTGTTGATATGCTCAATTTCATTTAGCGTACATGCACCCGAAATTTCGTCCTGAAAGCGAGAGATGCCCTCTGGGTAAAGTCGGAATAACGTAATAATACCGGGATTATCGGCATTAACAATGACAGCCTCCGGGATATCCCGACGCAGTTCTTCCCGGAACGCGAGATTAACCTCAACGAATTGAGCTAAGAGCTGCTGATATCCTTGAATGCCAAATGCAAGAAGAGCGCTGTAAATGCTAATCGAGCTAGCCATACGAGAGCATTCCAGCGTATAACCTGTATGATACTGGCCATAACCACGATGCCCGACGTATGGCGTCTCATCCGGATGCAGATCCATTAAAGTTAAATCTGCGGCTTCTTTTAGAAGGAATAGACTTGTTAGATAAGGGGTTTGCCCCAGTTTTTGAAAATCAAAGCAAAGCGAATCCGCCAAATGCAAATGTCTCATCCGGCTATGTATAGCTTGTAATGCTTGCAGTACCTCGTCTTTGAAATCTAACGGATTAGCCGTGAAATCATAATCTTGGAAGAAAGCAAAAAATCCACCTAATGCCGAGTCCGCATGGATATGCGCCCTTTGAAGCCCAAACTGCGCTGCAACCTTGCCAGCTATTGCTTGGATCTGCTCCAAATCGTCAATCCCCATGGCATCCGTAGTCCCTGTTGTTGCAACAATGTAAATCGGGATTCCGCCTCGGGCAATGACCTCTTCCATCTTATGCCGCAAATCGCTCACATCCATGGAACTGTCGGCTTTCGTGCGAACGCGGATCAATTTATCGCTCCCGATTCCAGTTGCTTCCACAGATTTGAATAAGCTGTAATGCGCAGCATCGGAACAGAACGCATACAAGTTGTTAGGAACGCCTTTCTGCAAGGCTTCCGGAGCAAACTTGGCAATCGCTATACGCAGTCCTGAGAATACAGCTCCCTGACCACCCCATGTTGTATATCCGCCGCTTTTCATGGCATCATATCCGATTAATTTCGACATCATGCTGATGACTTTCACTTCTGCTTCGGCTCCCGCTGGACCGTACACATCCCACAGATTGTTGCCATTTACCATGAACGCCGCAAGCATGCCCAGAATGCCTGGTATACTAGCCATCGGCAGAATGTTGGTTAGAAAATATTTCGTATGATAGGGATGATCGTGCAGTAGTTCCAATAATTCCGAGTTTACTTCCTCCATCGGCATACTGTCGGCCGGGATCGCGCTATCCTGGATGAGGTTCTTATAAAAGCTGTCTGTGCGGTCTTTCTCCCCTTTAAGGTTAACGCCGTCCGGGTTTTTCAGCACATCGACACCAGTCAAAATTTGTTCAACGAATCGCAAAATCATTTGGCGTGATTGCAGGTTGCCATTCTCACTAGGAAACAATTTCTGTACGTTTGGCAATCTTCTCTCTCTCATAATTTCCTCTCCTATCAATAGAATCGTTCATAGAAAAAACGCAGGAAAATTGTTAAATACAGCAAAAACCCCTTCCTTCGACAAGGATCGACAGCATACCTTACATTTTTATACATTAGTATAGTACAGCAAAATGAATATAACAACACAATTTACCAAATCTTATAGTGAAATAGTACTTTTGTTATATAGTTGATACACTGTCATTTAATAACCATCGGTAGAATAATAGGTATATGAAACAAATACTGAGTTCATAGTCTGAGTCAGGTACATGTAGGGAAAGCCCTACAATGACCTCCAGCTTGGGGTTGGGTCGTTGGACGAAATCCAATGAAAACAGTGATTTGAAGGCTCGATTAACGATTGTATTGGATGAAATCCAATGAGATCAGTTAATCGTGGTGCTAYAGCGCGGGATATGGCAGTTGCATTGGAAATCGTCCAATGAAATGCGCAATTTGGGCGCCCGATTGGCACTTTCATTGGATTTCATCCAATGTGGCTATACTTGTTTCCCCCACAGTTTTCTGTGGGGGGTGCGGGCGGCAGGGGCGGCGAGGAATGCGGAGCGGCGGGACGACGGGCGGCAGAGCGGCGGGGCTGTGCGGGCTGCGAGGCGGCGGAGCTACGCGGGCTAGGAGAGCAGACGGATCACCATGATCCATGCGGGAATCCGGCATGTCCTTCCTGCAAGGGATCTGTAGTACCCTATTCTTGAGGAAATCGGGCTATTTCCTCCCTGAGCGGAACTACAAGGTCTTATTTCGCCTCCATGCGCGTTTTCCGGGCGAAATTGGCAAATTAGCGTACCGTAGTTCCCCCTCCACGTGGAGAGTCTGCCTTTTCAGAGAAATAGCGGTCTATAGTTCCCTGAAAGCCCCCAAACATAAAAAAAAGCTTTATCACCAATTCCAAAGTGGAAGGGGATAAAGCTTTTTACGATTAAGAAATGGATTGTGCCGCGTCCATACTCCCTTGGGAGTGCTGATACAATTGCTCATAATAGCCATGCAGAGCAAGTAATTCCGCATGGTTGCCCTCCTCAACAATTTGCCCTTGGCTCATAACCAGAATCCGATTCGCATGAATAATCGTCGAGATTCGATGAGCGATCACAAGGGTCGTTCTCCCCTCAGCAACAATCTGCAGAGCCGACTGAATCAACTGCTCCGTCTGGGAGTCCAAATTCGCCGTAGCTTCATCGAGGATCAATATTTTCGGTTGGAAAACAATGATCCGCGCAAATGAAATCAATTGCCTTTCACCGGCAGATAAGCCGCTTCCTCTTTCCGAGATCCTCGTCTCGTACCCATCCTTCAACCTCGCTATCAGAGCATCCGCGCCAACCAATTGGCAGGCCTTGATGACATCCTCACGCGCGACGGTCTCATCAAACATACGCACATTATCGAGAATACTACCGGCATATAAATAGGGCTCTTGCTGCACCAGTCCAACTATACGATGCAAATTAGCCTGCTGAATATCCCGAATGTCTGTGCCATCAATCCGGATGCTTCCTTCCTGCACATCGTAGAAGCGGCAGAGCAAGGAAATAAGCGAACTTTTGCCCGCTCCCGTCGTGCCGACAATCCCGATCATTTCCCCTGGTGCAATGCGAAGCTCAAGATCATCAAGAACGGAAATATCCTTCAAATAGCCAAACTTCACATGGTTAAAATGTATCTCGCCCTTGACCTTAGGCAGCGGGATGATCTTCGCATTCTCCTTGTCATTCACGTCCGGCTGCGTTGCAAAAATGTTCCAGATCCGGTTCATTGACACAGTCGTAGACTGGAGTGTATTCCACTGCTGCGTGATATTGTTAATCGGTTGAAAAAACTGCCGAATATACGTGATAAACGCATAGAGGACACCAAACTCAATCGTTTTATCGAATACAGCCATTCCACCGACCCAGGTGATAAAAGCTACAGATAAATTTCCTAAAATATCAAAAGATCGGTTAAATAACACGTTTGTGCGAATTTCCCGCAAATTTGCCTGAAAGTAGCTGGAATTCCGATCCACAAAACGTTTCATTTGTTCATTCTCTTGGTGAAAGGCTTGAATGAGATGCATGCCCGATAAATTCTCAGCCACAAAGGCTACCATTTGAGACAATCGCGTCCTGGAGAGCTGATACGTTTTGCGCATATATTTACGGAAGCTTATAGCAATAATCGCGATGATTGGAATCACTATCATACTGTACAACGTAAGCGTTGGATCCAGATGATACATTAACACAATGATGAAAATCAAGGTCATCCCGTCGCGCACTAGACTTAACAGAACTTGTGTGAAGAACTGGTTCAGTGTCTCTGTATCGCTGGATACATGCGTAATCAGGCTGCCACTAGGCGTCTTGTCATAATAAGACATCGACTGTTTGAAAATGTGCTGGAACAAATCCTTACGGATTTTGGCCACAATACTTTGGCCAGCGAATTGCAGCAAGTTATTCTGCAAATAGCTGAAAAATAAAGAGCTTACGGAAAGTCCCATATAAAACAGACAAATCAACAGTAGTCCGTGATAATCATTTTTCCCGATCATCAAGTTATCATCAATTGCGATCTTGACGAGATACGGTTGAAATAAGTCAGCAGCGATGCCCATTAATGCGCACAGCAGAACAGCTGCAAATGTTAACCTATGCGGTTTGGCATAAGCGGATAGGGCCCGGAAGGACGTTTTCATCGCTTGCGGCTCAGTGGTGCTGCGCTCTTTACTCCGCGACATCGTGGTTGCCCCCTTCCTGTATCGCATGAAGCTCGGCGTACAAGCCTTCCTGTGCGATAAGTTCTTGATGTGTGCCGCGTTGAACTATTCGGCCTTCGTGGAGCACAATGATCTCATCCGTATGTTTTAATGCTGATATACGGTGTGCAATCCAGATTGTCGTTTTGTTGGAACGTTCTTTACGGATCGTGTCGATGATATGCTTTTCTGTTACAGAGTCTACTGCGCTAACGCTATCATCAAGGATCATGAGCGGTGAATCCTTGATGATGCCTCTGGCGAGACTCGTTCGTTGGCGCTGACCACCTGACAAAGTCACCCCGCGTTCACCCAGCTTCGTTTCAAACTTCTCAGGAAAGGATGTAATGCTGTTCAGGATTTGCGCATTCTTGGCAGCGCGTTCAACCTGCTCAAGCGGTAATTCCCGTTTGTAAAAAGCGATGTTATCCCGAATAGTTGTGCTAAACAGGAAGCCCTCTTGAGGCACATAGGCGATCTGATTGCGCAGACTTTCCAAGGTCACATCCCGAATGTCTGTATCCCCGATCCAAACTGTCCCCTCAGGCGGATCATAAATCCGCAGCATTAGCTTCACCAGCGTGGATTTGCCGCTTCCTGTTTTACCGATAATGCCAATCGATTTACCTGGCTCAATCGTCAGCGAGATATCATGTAGCACCTCATCTTCGTCATCCGGATAAGCGAAGGACAAGTGTTCAATCCGAATACCCTCTTGATCGAGGTGGGAAGGTTGCGCCAACTCCGACTGCACAACTTCTGATTTCAGATCAAGCAGCTCATTAATCCGCTCAAGCGATGCTTTGGACCGCTGCATGGCATTAATCACACGGCCGATCTGCTGAAGCGGGTTGACCATCATGCGTATGTATAGCGTTAATTCAACGAAATTCCCAATCGTAATCCGGCCATGAATCGTCAAATAGCCCCCAAATGCAATCGCGATAATAAGCGATATTGCGC
>NZ_JBFTQB010000204.1:0-8144 GCF_056398785.1 Paenibacillus sp. 01T422
GCAATGGACAGGCTGTCACGCATTGATCGTGAAGTTCTGCGTTTGGCTGTCTACGAAATGCTGTACAGAGACGATGTTCCGCCAAAGGTTGTCGTGAATGAAGCGATTGATTTGGCTAAGCACTATGGTACGGATGAGTCCGGAAAATTCGTCAACGGTGTTCTTGGTAAAATGATCAAAGAAGTCGAAGATTTGAAAAGCAAGGTCACACCAACTTAAATTAACAGCTTACGAAGATGATGTTCACAACATTTTTAGGGGGATAAAACATGTCTGCACAAGTTATTAATGGAAAAGAATTGGTAAGTTCTATTCGTGAGGAAATTCGGGCGGATGCTGCAGCGCTTACAGCGAATGGCCATCAACCTGGTCTTGTGGTCGTTATCGTGGGGGAAGACCCAGCTTCGCAAGTTTATGTCAGAAATAAAGCAAAAGCATGCGACGACGTRGGCATCTATTCGGAAGTACACCGTCTGCCTGAAGCTACGACTCAGCAAGAATTAATCGCACTCATTCACAAATTTAATAGCGACAACAGAATTAACGGGATTCTCGTGCAATCACCCCTGCCTAAACATATTGATGAAGAAGCTGTTGTAGATGAAATCGACCCATTGAAAGATGTGGATTGCTTTCACCCAGTGAATGTTGGTAATTTAATGATCGGTAAAGACGGTATGAAGCCTTGTACACCTCATGGGGTTATCGAAATTTTGAAACGTACAGGGGTAGAAATCGCTGGTAAACACGCTGTCGTCGTCGGAAGAAGCAATATTGTTGGAAAACCAATGGCTATGCTGCTGCTGCGCGAGCATGCAACAGTTTCTATTGTTCATTCACGCACTCCGAATATGGAGGAAATCACGAAACAAGCTGATATTCTTGTTGTTGCCGTTGGCAAAGCACATTTAATTAAAGCACATCACGTAAAACCAGGGGCAGTCGTCGTTGATGTTGGGATGAATCGTCCTGCTGACGGTAAGTTGACAGGGGATGTCGATTTCGAAGCAGTAAAAGAAATAGCAAGCGCGATCACACCGGTTCCGGGTTGTGTTGGGCCAATGACGATCACGATGCTGCTTCGCAATACGGTGGATGCTGCTAACCGCGCCGCTAAAGTGAATGTGAGTGTTTAACTGAGCTTATGGGTAGAAACGAGACGAAGATTTTTTCTGTCAAGGATTTAAACCGTTACATCAAAATGCTGCTGGAAGGCGACAATCGTCTTCAGGATGTATGGGTGCGAGGCGAAATTTCCAACTTCACTCATCATTCCAGCGGCCATATGTATTTTACACTGAAGGATGCCGATGGCAGGCTGAAGAGCATCATGTTCGCCTCTCATAACCAGAGGCTTGGGTTTATTCCAAAAGAGGGCACGAAAGTGATCGCCCGTGGTAATATATCCGTTTATGAACGGGACGGAGCTTACCAGTTCTATGTGACGGCGATGCAGCCGGATGGCATCGGCAGTTTGTATTTGGCTTTCGAGCAGCTGAAAAAGAAGCTCGAGACGGAAGGGCTGTTCGCGGCGGAGCGCAAAAAACCGATTCCTCGGTTTCCACGCGCGATCGGCGTGATTACCTCTCCGACGGGTGCCGCGATCCGTGATGTTATCATCACGCTTCAACGGCGCTATCCGTCGGTACAAATCCTCCTGTACCCCGTACTGGTACAGGGGACAGGGGCAGCTCCTTCGATCGTCAAAGCGATCGAAGCAATGAACCGCCTCGGTGAAGCCGACGTGCTCATCGTGGGCCGCGGAGGCGGCTCACTAGAGGAGCTGTGGGCGTTCAACGAGGAAGCTGTGGCGCGGGCTATTGCAGCCTCCGCGATTCCAGTCATCTCGGCCGTCGGCCACGAGACGGACTTTACGATCGCGGACTTCGTCGCCGATCTGAGAGCGCCGACGCCTAYGGCGGCGGCAGAGCTCGCCGTCCCTAGCCGCGCCGAGCTCAAGCAGCAGCTATCGCAGCAGGCGCAGCGCCTGCACTACGGGCTGCTTCAGCAGCTGCGCCGCAAGCAGGAACGGCTCGAGCGCGCGAAGCGCTCGCCGTTCCTGACGAACCCCCGCAGACAGCTGCTGATGCAGCCTGCGGAAAGGCTCGACCGGCTGGCGGAGCAGCTCGGTTATCGGATGCGCCAGCGCGTTCAGCGGCTGGCGGAACGGCACATGAAGCTGGAGCGCACGTTGTCCAGCTTCAATCCCAAAGAGCAGGCCGTGTTCGCAAGGCGGCGCCTCGATACCTCGGGGCGGCAGATGCTCACGGCCATGCAGACCCTCCTGCGTGCGAAGAAGCAGGAGTGGCAAGCCAGCGTCCGTCATCTGGACGCCCTCAGCCCGCTGAAGGTCATGCAGCGCGGCTACAGCTTGGCGTATGACGAGGAGGACCAGGTCCTCATTCGATCTGTTGCCCAAGTCAAGGTTGGGGACCATGTGAAGATTCGCCTCAAGGACGGCAGATTGGATTGCCAAGTATCGGGGATGGAGGAGAACCATAATGTCAACGAATGAAACGGAAGTAAGCTTTGAACTGGCAATTGAACAGTTGGAGCGTATTGTGTCGCAACTAGAAAGCGGTGACGTGCCTCTGGAGAAAGCCATTGAGCTTTATCAAGAAGGTGTGCGGCTCTCTCACTTGTGCGGTGTGAAACTTGAGCAAGTCGAGAAGAAAATTGAGATGCTGGTTGAAGGGGAAACAGGCACTGTAAGCAGGAAGCCTTTCCAACCTGCCTTGGAAGATAAGGGGAATTAGGTTGAAGACAATGTCCACTATTCGTGAATATATTGCTTCGAATGCCGAAATGGTCGAAGCAGCACTCATAACAGCACTCCCCGCACAGTGGAATGTTCCAGCTTCACTGCGTGAGTCTATGAACTATTCTCTAATGGCTGGCGGCAAACGGCTGCGGCCTATTCTTGTTCTGGCAGCTGCTGAGGCGCTTGGGGGATCTCAGGCAGCGGCATTGCCCGCAGCGCTGGCGATAGAAATGGTACATACATATTCTTTGATTCATGATGATCTCCCTGCGATGGATAATGATGATTACCGCAGAGGTAAGCTGACGAACCACAAAGTATATGGGGAAGCCATGGCTATCCTGGCAGGCGATGCACTGCTGACACATGCCTTTTACAGCATTACGCAAGCTCACAAGGTTCATGGCATTCCAGCGGAACGCGTGCTTTCAATCACAGAAGAGCTCGCTGCATACGCTGGTGCAAGGGGAATGGTAGGCGGTCAGGCAGCTGACATGCTTGGGGAACAAGGCTTAACGAAGCTTGAGGAATTAGAGTTCATTCATCTGCACAAAACGAGTGATCTCATCGTATTCTCATTACGAGCTGGCGCGCATATTGCCGGAGCCAACAAGGGGCAGCTAGCTGCATTAAGCGAATTCGGCAATGCGATTGGACTTGCTTTTCAAATTCAGGATGATATTTTGGATATTATCGGGGATGAGAAGAAGCTTGGCAAACCGGTGAAGAGTGATGAGAAACAACAAAAGGTGACTTACCCTTATTTTATAGGGCTTGAAGCTTCAGAGATGAAGGTTAAGGAATTAACCGAGCAAGCCAAGAAAGCGCTGCTGCAAGGCGGATTTACGAATCCGGAGAGGCTGTTCCAGCTTGCTGATTATTTAATGCAAAGAGATCATTAAAGGTTAATTTTACATATTTTGTTGTTAATCGGGGTGGATTTTCACGATTTGCCCAAAACTATGATATAATGGGGAAATGAATCTCAGTATTTTCACATTGAAAGTGAGGAAACAAGCGTGCTGCTCGAACAAATCAATCGACCTGAGGATTTGAAACGGTTATCCATGGCGGAGCTTGAGGTATTGGCTGGTGAAATCCGTCAATTTCTGATCGAAAAGTTATCCGTTACAGGTGGACATCTGTCCTCGAACTTAGGTGTGGTTGAGCTCACCATCGCACTACATACCTTGTTCCACAGCCCCTATGATAAATTGCTTTTTGATGTGGGACATCAGGCGTATGTACACAAGATTTTGACAGGCCGCAAGGATAAGTTTGATACATTGCGTAAGTACAAAGGTTTGTGTGGGTTTATCAAGCGATCTGAAAGTGAACATGACGTCTGGGAAGCCGGACACAGCAGTACCTCTTTATCCGCAGCGATGGGTATGGCCATGGCGCGTGATTTGAAAGGCGAACACAACAAAGTCGTTGCCATCATCGGTGACGGTGCTATCACAGGCGGCATGGCGCTAGAAGCCATGAATCATATTGGTCATGAGAAGAAAAATATTATGGTCATTCTGAATGACAATGAAATGTCCATTGCGCCCAACGTCGGGGCGATTCATAATTATTTAAGCAAGATACGTTCGGATCGTCATTATTTGAAGGCGAAAGAAGAAGTTGAACATTTACTTAAGAAAATACCTGCCATTGGCGGCACGTTGGCAAAAACAGCGGAGAAGCTGAAGGACAGTCTCAAATATTTTGTTTTGAACGGAGTTTGGTTTGAAGAGTTAGGCTTTACCTACATCGGTCCAGTTGATGGCCATAACTTGCCTGTATTACTGGATACCTTGAAGCAAGCAGAGAAAGTTGTTGGGCCTGTGCTGGTGCATGTGGTCACAACAAAAGGGAAGGGTTACACGCCCGCTGAGCAAGATTCTCATAGCTGGCATGGCCCAGGACCTTACAAAATTGAGTCCGGCCAAGTGCTTAAATCGGTTGGACCTCCCATGTATACAGAGGTTTTTGGTAACACATTGATTCAGATGGCTGAACAGGATTCCCGTATCGTGGCGGTCACACCTGCTATGCCAGGGGGATCAGGCTTGCTTAAGTTCGCCAAGCAATACCCTAGCCGTATGATCGATGTTGGGATTGCGGAGCAGCATGCTGCTACGTTATGCGCAGGCTTAGCCAGTGAAGGTTTAAAGCCGGTATTTGCCGTGTATTCCACCTTCCTGCAGAGAGCATACGATCAAGTTGTCCATGATATTTGCCGCCCGAAACTGAATGTGGCTTTTGCCATTGACCGTGCTGGTTTTGTAGGACCTGATGGTGAAACGCATCAAGGCGTATACGATATTGCTTTCCTGYGCTCGTTGCCTAATATGGTGTTGATGATGCCGAAGGATGAGAAGGAATTACAGGATATGATGCAGACGGCGCTTGAATATGATGAAGGCCCAATCGCTTATCGTTATCCACGGAATAGTGGAGTCGGGGCAAGCCTTGATGAAGCGCCAAAAGCAATTCCGATTGGAACTTGGGAAACGCTGCGCGAAGGCGATTATGCCGCTGTATTGGCGGTTGGCCCGATGGTTCAGGTTGCTGTAGAAGCTTCCGAGCAATTAGCAAAAGAAGGAATCAAACTTCGCGTTGTGAACGCTCGCTTCATTAAACCGCTGGATGATATGTATTTACGCCAATTGGCGAATGAAGCGATTCCGATCATCACGATGGAAGAAGGCGCGATTCAAGGCGGGTTTGGCAGTGCTGTCATGGAGTTTTTTGCAGCTAATCATTTCACAGGATTACATGTTAATGTAATGGGGATTCCTGATTATTTCGTTGAACATGGATCGGTGAAGGAACAACGTGAAGAGGTCGGACTTACTGCACACAATTTAATTGCCGAAGTGAAGAAGCTCGTGCCTCGCAAAAGACAACGGGCCTAAACGCTGCAACGCTACGAATAGGAGTAAAAACAAACACAATGTCATCGGATAAAGAACGATTGGATTTATTGCTCTTGGAGCAAGGTTATTTTGAAAGCAGGGAGAAAGCAAAGGCCGCCATTATGGCAGGCCTTGTTTTTGCTGATGAAGAACCCGCAGATAAAGCGGGGATGAAGATCAGCCGCAAAGCTGTACTCAAAGTAAAAGGGGCGCTGCATCCTTATGTAAGTAGAGGCGGCCTTAAGCTGGAAAAGGCGTTAAAGCAGTTTGAGATCAATCTAACTGGCGCTGTGATGGTGGATATTGGCGCATCCACAGGTGGATTTACGGATTGCGCGCTACAGAACGGCGCATCCAAGGTTTACGCTGTAGATGTCGGCTACAATCAATTGKACTGGTCGCTTCGCAATGATGAGCGCGTTCAAGTGATGGAGAGAACGAATTTCCGCTACACGACAATGGAAGATTTGAACGGCCCGCGGCCGTCGTTTGCCAGTATCGATGTCTCTTTTATTTCCCTGCGCATTATTTTACCTCCCCTTAAAGAAATCTTACTGAACGAGGGAGTCGTTGTGGCGCTCATTAAACCCCAGTTTGRAGCAGGTCGAGAGAAAGTTGGCAAATCAGGTGTTGTACGGGATCCTGACGTGCATATTGAAGTGTTGACCACAGTTCTCACTTTTGCAGAAGAGCTTGGTTTTCGATTAAAAGGATTAACGTACTCGCCGATTACGGGTGGGGAAGGAAATATTGAATTTCTAGCTTATTGGTCAAGCGACTCGAATGAGGATGCCACGCTTGCTGACGCTGCTTCGCTGAAAGACCTCATTGCCCTTACTGTCAAAGAAGCACAAAAATTGCATGGCAAATAAACTCATCTTTGCGCACCCTTTTTGCGGCCCAGAGATGGGTTTTTTCACTTCATAAAAAGGATTTACGGACAATATCCGCGAATACTATGGCGAGGTGAGGGACATGGAGAAAGGCGATGTCACAGTCATTTTGTTGATCCTGATTGTGGTTATAGGTTTTCTTTTTTTTCGACTTCAAAGGTGGCTAGACGGGCCAACGAAAAAGCGAATCAGAATTCCAAGACATTCAGAAATTCCTCAGGATGAAGTTGTTGAATTATTGGAAGGGGCTGGCTTTGACGTATTGGCCGGTAAAACCAAAATTCCAATCTCTATGACCTTGAACGATAAAGAACAGCTGGAAAGCAGGCTATTTATTGACTATTTTGTCCAGAAGGATGATCACATTTACCTGGTTAAAGTAGCCAAGGAACGCAAACCGCTTGAAATGACAGGCAGCTCTATTCGCGATATGCTGCTGGTTTACAGTCTTATTTATCCGGAGGCTGACGGGGTGCTTTATGTCGATATGGCCATGAATAAAATCAAAAAAATCACATTCCATATAGAGGTGTAGGCATGAAAGGTCAAAGGCATGTAAAAATCAGGGAAATCATTACGAATCACGAAATTGAGACGCAAGATGAGTTAGTGGAGTCTCTGCGGGCAGCTGGTTTCCATGTCACACAGGCGACGGTTTCCCGAGATATTAAGGAGCTCCATCTCATCAAAATCCCGTTAGATGACGGGAGATACAAATATTYCATGCCGGCAGATCAACGGTTTAACCCTATGCAAAGGCTGCGCAGAGCGCTCAGTGATCATTTTGTAAGTATTGATAGTACGGATAATCTTGTTGTGATGAAATGTCTGCCGGGTACTGCGAACACCATCTGCGCACTGATTGATAATCTGGAGTGGGAAGGTGTCATGGGAACCATTTGCGGTGATGATACGATTCTTGTGATTTGCCGCGGCAAAGAGAAAAGCGTTACTTTTGTAAACGAAGTTATGTCCTTATTATCTTAAAGCCAGGAGGAATACATGCTTACAGAATTATCGATTCGTAATTTGGCGGTTATTGAACATGTGCATATCCGTTTTAAAATGGGGTTTCATGTCCTTACGGGGGAAACAGGCGCAGGGAAATCAATCATCATTGATGCGTTAACGCTCATTGTTGGAGGTAGGGGCTCTTCCGACTTGGTCCGTTATGGAGCAGATAAAGCAGAGATTGAAGCGATGTTTGAGCTTCCGCATACGCATCCGGTTTGGAACACGCTGACAGAGCTTGGCATTCAAGCGGATCCTAGCGAGCATTTGCTTATACGTCGCGAAATTACGGCTACAGGGAAGAGTTCCAGCCGCATTAACGGGCAGCTTGTGAATCTTACGATGCTGCGTCAAACAGGCGAATGGCTCGTTAACATCCATGGACAGCATGAACATCAGTCGCTTCTTAACGATGAAGAGCACATTCATTCTCTTGATTTGTTTGGGGATGAGGAAATTGCTGCGGCTAAAAAAATCTATCAATCTACTTATGACGAATATATGAAGCTACATAAAGATTTGCGGGAGCTTCAAGAAACGAGTAAACAAGCGCTGCAGATGCTGGATTTATAC
>NZ_JBFTQB010000205.1:0-12007 GCF_056398785.1 Paenibacillus sp. 01T422
GAAACGATAAAAGAACCGTCAGGATTTGCTTTGAATTGCGCTTCTTTTGCTTCCGAAGTCAAAGCACTGATCGCTTTATCTTTGACTTCATCGCCAACCTGGGATACCACACTTGTCCCAATATCCTTTATTTTATCCTTATAGCTTGCTCCATAAACGATGAGAGCACCGACAACGACAAGGACAACAATCCATTTAATGACTGTTTTCACAATCCCAATGACAATAAATAAAACAATAATAGCAGCAACTAGTAAATACCAACGATCCTGTGCAAATGAAATCCACTGATCCAAAAGAACCCCTCCTATTTATCCAAAAGTCCATCCCTATCATACTACAGGGAATCCTTAGTCTTCATCCCTTTTTTTCTTTAACAATGCTAGTTTTCGCTGAATTTCATCCGTTTGATCGGCTCTGCCTCTCGTTTTGTGAAAGGACTGTCGGAGCCGGAATACTAGAAAAACAGCCACACATGCAAGCAAAAGAATCACATAAACATCCATAACTTCCTCCATCAGAATTGTGTCAATTATACGGAAAGGTCATATCCATCGGACGAGCGGCGTACATCTTAAGAAGAGACAAGTCTAAACAAGGTGGTGAGCACATGCGAACAGCCCTTTGGCTGTACTTATTTATGTTTGTGGCTTTTTTTGATTTGCACGCACAGTACCCGATACTGTCACCTTTCGCCTTATCCTTAGGGGCCGCTCCATCCTTTATAGGGCTAATTATGGGCGTATACTCAATCACGCACTTACCGGGTAATCTCATTGCTGGCTATGGCGTGGACAAATACGGCAGCAAATTTTTCATTGTCTGTAGCCTGATTGTAGCAGGGATCATCTTACTTTTTCAATCTAATGTCAAAGATCCATGGCACCTGCTCTACATTCGTTCCATTAGTGGATTTGTGCTCGCTTTCTTATCTCCGGCCTGCTTATCATTGCTGGCTCGTATCGCCAAAGACCGCATCCAACAGAGTAAGCTGATGGCGGGGAACGGTCTGATTCACACGTTAGCTTCCGTGGTTTCTCCTGCGGCTGGAGCCATTCTGGTAGCCAAAATCGGATTCACAACCGCTTTTTCCGTGTTGGGCTGGATTCTGATTATAACGGGATTTCTAGCTATCTTTGGTGTCAAAGAAAAACAGCTGCTGAGCCAATCTGCTGGCAAACTTGAAGCTCTGGATCATCATGGCCATGGGATGCCAAGTGAGGAATCCGACTTACCTGTGGGCGTGTCAGTCCCTTGGCTGTTTTTCCTCATTCCAATGGCACTTTCTTGCTCTCAGGGCATTTTATTCTTTGAGCTGCCGCTTATGGAATCTGCTCGAGAATCCATCCTCACCTCAGGCGTATTTTTCACACTGATCAGCTTAGGCGCTCTGCTAAGCATCTCGTTCTGGTTCCTTAATAAAGTATCGCCATTTATCCGGACCATCTGCGGAAGCTTGTCGTTAGCTGTTGTTTTCTTCGGCTTAGCCATCCAGTGGCCCATCCCACTATCAGTCTCCCTCTTCCTGATCGGAATGGCCAAAGGTGTCATCTATCCCGCTTTGGCAGCACTTCTTGCCAGCATCACCAGCAGCAACCGCTATGGCCGAGTCTTTTCTTTGCTCTCAATTTCATACTCTATCGGTGCTTTTATCGGTCCAATGATGGCTGGGCAGCTTCGCGACCATATTTCCTCTTATTTCATCGCCTTTTTCATTCTTATGCTGGCACTTTCGCTTTTACCTTTACGCACATTTAAATCGCCTGTTACGACATAACGCTTCCTGTACACGGCGGCTTGAGATGTTCAAGTCGTCTTTGTGCTGTCAATCTCTGTCATTTCCCGGGAAATGGCAGCATATTATTTGAGCAAACGTCGAATGGAATCCTTGGATCGCATACAAAAACGGGTTATACTACAAAAAAACCTGATGGAGGATACCCCATGTCGATCACAATCATTGTAGAAGGTAAAAACGACAAAAGCCGCTTAAAACGCGTTGTTGATGATAACGTCCAGATTCTCTGCACTTTCGGAACACCCAGCTCTCAAACCTTGGAGGAACTTAGGAAAAAGGCCGGGGACAAGCAAGTTTATTTATTTACTGATAATGATTCTTCCGGTAAAAAGATACGTTTTCTACTGCGGGATACCTTCCCGGATGCCGAGCAAATTTATACACGCAAAGGGTATGCCGGTGTCGAGGGAACACCTGAGGAATACCTTATCCAGCAATTAGAAAAAGCAGGACTGGACGAGTATATTATCTACCCTTCACCAGATCCTGCTTTTGAATAGTTTATGTAGTTAACTTATTTCTCTTTGGACAAAGTCACCACATCTTTGACGATATGGTCCGCATCGAGTTCCGGATTGCTCGCATCGTAATAATTCCGCAGTTTCCCTTTTTTATCAACAAGTAAGATAGCATTGGAGTGAGAGAAGTTTCCGTCCTTCTCCTTAATGACCATAATGCCGAAGTCCTCGGCAAGCTTGTGGGTCTTCGCTTCTTCACCACGGAGGAACATCCAACCACTTGGATCAGGATTGGACTCAAACTTGCTTCCGAACTCCTTGAGTACAGCCGGTGTGTCCCGGTTAGGATCGACGGTGATGGAGATAATTTCGGATTTCGTACCGAACAGTTCTTTTTTCTTCAAAGCATCCTGTACTTGCGTTAGCAAGAAGGTTGTCGGCATACAAACGTCTGGGCAAAAAGAATAGAAGAAATAAACGAGTCTTACTTTGCCATCTGTATCCGCAGAAGCAACTGTCTTCCCATCCAAGTCTGTCAGTTGAAAAGATGGAGACTGTTTCATCGCCGTTAAGCGTTGATCCGGTTCGCTGCTGTTGACCCAAAGCTTATAGGCAAAAGAAGCAATCATTGCAATCAAGATAGCGCCCAGCGCCAGCTTGAACCAATTTTTTTCGAAAAATGTACTCATCTTTGTCATCCGTCCTTCATTTAGCTAATCTTCACCGTATCAATAACCATGAGGATCGATAAAAGTGTTAGATACATAATTGAGAAAAGAAACATGCGTTTCGCCCATACGACTTCAGCTTCACCTGTTGCTTTGAAGCCCTTCACGCTCATGAACATCCAGATTAATCCGAGAATCGTCGAGCCAATCAAAAAGAGGTAACCTACATATCCGTAAGCTGTTAACATGACGGTAACTGGAACAAGTAGAACGACATAACGAACCATGGAAATCTTAGTAACGTAAGATCCTTTGACCACTGGTAAAAGCGGGAATCCCGCAGCCCGATATTCTTCCATACGGCGAATGCCCAATGCCCAGAAATGCGGCGGCTGCCATAGGAATAAGAAAAGGAACACCAAGATAGCACCTAAATCAACCGTGCCGCTAACCGCACAGTAACCGATGACCGGTGGCGTTGCACCTGAGAATGCGCCTACGAACGTGCTCCAGACTGAGGTTCTTTTGAACCATGCCGTATAGAGCCATACATACAAGAACAATCCAATTAACCCGATTAACGTTGCAAGCGGGGAGGCTGCTCCAAAATAGAGGACAGCTAGTCCGATCGTTCCCAGAATAATGCCATACCATAAAACGACATTGGGTCCGAGTCTTCCACTAGGCAGCGCTCTGTTCTGCGTCCGTTCCATTTTGGCATCCATTTCACGGTCCAGATAATTGTTCAGCACCGTGCCGCCAGCCATAACAAGAGCTGTTCCGAGCATTGTAAAAAATAAATGGGCCCAACTAACGTCCCAACGAGCGGCCATCCAATATCCGGCGAAAGCCGTCATTAGATTAGAATAGATAATCCCCGGCTTCACCAAGCGATAAAAATCTTTTAACGTCACAGGCTCTGCAGATGTTGACTTATTGGCTGCATCTATGGCTTCGTTCCTCGCGGAACCTTGTGTCGAATCGTTAGAAATGCTTTCGTAGCTAGCTTGATTTTCCACGTCACTGCCCTCCTCTATATCGAACTTCCGAGCTCATTCATTTATGATCTCATTTATCATACCAACCCCTACACCGTTTGACAATAAAGTGGGGACAGTTGTCATGATATTGTCGATTCTCCTACCAGTATGCGTGGAAAATAAACTTACCATTCTCTCCCAATGCAAAAAAAGACCGCATTCGCGGTCAGACCACGCTATTACGTTGTATAAAATGCAACGTAAGCTTGCGACTTCGACTTCGCCGCACATTTGTCCCTTCGTGACCTCATCCCGTCACACCATGTATCACTCAACACCAAGTTGCGACTGCAACAGCATTCTATGTTGTACTTTGTGCAACCATTAGGCTGTATTAGGCCTCAGACGCCTCTATATTGTACTTAATACAACGATTTATGCTCTAAACCGCTTACATCTCACCTTTTTGCACCAAATGGTTGTATATTGTGCAACGTAAGACCGCATTCGCGGTCAGACCACGCTACTACGTTGTATAAAATGCAACGTAAGCCTTCAACTTTGCCGCACAGCTGCCCCCTTCGTGACCTCATCAACCATCACTGCTTAAATTATAACGGGAAATAGTACTGCTAATTTGTTCATTTCTGCTGTTCTAGATCCATTAGATGGAAATTATCCCGCTATTTCTTCAAGTTTCGTCAGAAATGAGACGAATCTACTGAAATAACTGCACAAGCTCCCGTTATTTCATCGAAGTCCTACTCCACGCCATTTTTAACAGTAGAAATTCCAGTTATTCCGTGAGCGAACATCTATAAGGGTAAGCGAGGCTTACCTCCAATTCTGGCATGTCAAAAAAGGAGCCCTCAGGGCTCCTTCCAACCAACCTATTTGTTAACCATTAATGGGGTTAAAGCAAGCAAGCTGCGGCGTAATTCATGCCAAGCTTGGGTAAGGACATGCTGCAATTGCCAGGCATGCCGTCCCATGACGGTGACGATTATCCCGTATTTATACGTGAGACTGGCTCCGACACGCACATGTTCAATGCCATTCATCTTCTCCAGACATGACATTAGGCCATCTAAGTGCTTCTGTCCAAGCTGATCGGAGAAGATATACAAATTCCCCAGATGCGTTTCCTGCTCCCAACTACCGGGGGCCGTGAGCTGCATATCCTGAGGCTCAATCCTCTGGTTCTGATAATAAATCAGTTCCGGGCCGTACCAAACCTTCATGCGATTGGCATAACGCGAGTACTGGAAGATCTCTCCCCTCTGCGCTCGCCCCGGACATAGAACATCTGAGAATATACACGCAGCCCCTGGAGCAAGATGCACCTCCGTCTCGGAGGATAAGCGGGCATCTTTGTATAACATAAGCGGCTCGGGGATGTACTCCAGCAGCGCTCCTGCCTCCACAAGCAGCGATTGACGCTGCGTGCTTCCTTGATCCCCTAGTGATGGATGAACCTTCGTGAACGATTGGTTCGTTAGAAAAACACGTGCGCCCTCTTCAAGGCGCACGTTAATTTCGTAATGATCCCCTGACATCAGTCCTGGGGAGCAGTCCATCATATAAACGCCCAGCTGCTCCACGGGCTGGTCTCCGGAGAACGTTTCGTTCTCATAGCGGAACGTCTTGGCGATTTTGAGCGGGGAGGCGTGATATTTGTGTACCAGCTGCGTGACACCGCTGCGCACCGCAAATGCTGCCTTGATCTCCCCGGTCACTTTAGGCATGGCTGAACTCCTGCTCCACCCATGTCACAATATCGTCAACTCCTGTACCGCCCATCAGGTTGGAGAAGATGTAGGGACGGTCTCCACGCATTTTCTTCGTATCCGAGTCCATGACTTCCAGGCTGGCACCGACGTACGGAGCCAAATCGATTTTGTTAATGATGAGCATATCGGATCTCATAATGCCTGGCCCGCCTTTGCGCGGAATTTTCTCCCCTTGAGCAACATCGATAATATAGATGAAGCGGTCCACTAATTCCGGACTGAAAGCTGCAGCTAGATTATCGCCGCCACTCTCGATGAAAATGATATCAAGATGCTCAAAGCGCTGCTCCAGTTCTTCAATCGCTTCGAAATTCATGGAAGCATCTTCACGAATCGCTGTATGTGGACATCCGCCCGTCTCCACGCCAATAATGCGATCTTCAGACAATGCCTCCGAACTAATCAGAATGCGAGCATCTTCCTTCGTGTAGATATCATTCGTAATCACCGCGATACTAAAGCGGTCATTGAGTTTGCGGGCCAGACGCTCCACCAAAGCTGTTTTGCCAGAGCCAACAGGCCCTCCGATTCCAATACGCATCGGGCGGCTCCGATCGATAGACGGTTTCTCCCATTGTTGATGATGATGATGACCTTGTCCTTGACACATAGTCATTCCTCCTTGAATTTGAGTTAAGACATGAACAATCGCGAATAAAGGGTCTCGTGCTGCATCATCGCCAGATCAGCCGAGGGTGAATTCGTATATGCATCCATAGGATCTAAATGAGCTACACGCTGCCACTGTCCTCCGATCAATGGAATCACCTTGGACAGCAGCATTTGGCCTTGCGTTTGCCCCATGGACATGAGCCTCAAAGCACTGTTAATACAGGTCATCACACAGCTGTACAGGTATMCCTCCACCGCTTGTTCCAGCGGCACGCCAAGATGATAGCTCACCCATCCATGTACAATCGGATGATTAGCGCTGCAACGGCCAGCTTTCACGGCTTCATCCAATAATTTCCAATCCAGATCTGGATACATAGCCCGGGATAACTGCAACAGCCTGCGTCCCATCTTTTGAACGCCGCTTCTGGCCTCACTTGAAACTCGCTGTACATGCAGCATATGATCGATTGCCCAGAGCTGCTCCCATTCTCCTATGGGAATATGCGTGTAGGCTGCTTTGATCACCATCGCATCAGAAGATGACCAGTTGTGGAAGAGCATAGTGCCAATATAAGCCTCAAGCTCATCGACAGTTGCCAAACGTCCTTGCTGAACGAGCGTTTCCACGCCGAAGGAATGTGAGAAGCCCCCGATCGGCAGCGCTGAATCTAGAAGCTGTTGGTAGGCCAGCCAGTGAAACTTTGGGGCTATTGCTTCTTGCTGCGTGGCTGCTGCCCGCTTCATCCCATCCATGTGCATCACCCGCATTTTTTTAAAATAAGAAATATAACTGCGCCATCGGAAGCTTCGTCGCTGGTTCACAGGTGATGGCTTCCCCATCCACTTTGACTTCATAAGTCTCCGGGTTCACTTCTATTGAAGGAGTACCATTGTTATGAATCATGTCTTTCTTCGAAATGTCGCGGCAGCCTTTCACAGGCTCAATCCGCTTCTGTAGACCTAGCCTCTGCGCAATGCCATTGTTATAAGCCGTTTGAGAAACGAACGTTATCGAACTTTGGGTCAAAGCTTTGCCGAAGGCCGCAAACATCGGCCTTCCGAACACAGGCTGCGGCGTTGGAATGGACGCATTCGGGTCACCCAATTGCGCGTAGGCGATGCTGCCGCCCTTGAGCACCAGATCAGGTTTCACCCCGAAGAACATCGGGCTCCAAACCACCAGATCCGCGAATTTACCCGGCTCGATAGAACCAACCAGATGCGAAACGCCATGCGTAATCGCAGGGTTAATCGTATACTTGGCAATGTAACGCTTGATGCGGAAATTATCGCCTTCCTCCGTATCCGGAGCCAGCGGTCCCCGCTGTTTCTTCATCTTATCCGCTGTTTGCCAGGTGCGGATGATGACCTCACCAACCCGGCCCATCGCCTGCGAATCCGAGCTCAGCATGCTGAACACCCCAAGGTCATGCAGGATATCCTCCGCAGCTATCGTTTCCGGGCGTATCCGTGAATCGGCAAAGGCCACATCTTCAGGAATCCGGCTGTCCAAGTGATGACAAACCATAAGCATATCCAAATGCTCTTCAATCGTGTTGATCGTGTAAGGACGTGTCGGATTTGTCGAAGATGGCAGGATATTCAGCTCAGCAGCCGCGCGGATGATATCCGGAGCATGGCCTCCGCCTGCTCCTTCCGTATGATACGTGTGGATGGTACGGCCTTTGATGGCTGCCAGCGTATCTTCCAAAAATCCCGCTTCATTTAATGTATCCGTATGAATAGCCACCTGAACGTCATATTGATCGGCTGCTTTCAGGCACGTGTCGATAGCCGCCGGTGT
Organism: Paenibacillus sp. 01T422; assembly: GCF_056398785.1. Lineage (NCBI taxonomy): Bacteria > Bacillati > Bacillota > Bacilli > Caryophanales > Paenibacillaceae > Paenibacillus > Paenibacillus sp. 01T422. The sequence continues at coordinate 8,114 of NZ_JBFTQB010000205.1, forward strand.
CGTTCCCCAATCTTCATGCAGCTTCAAACTATATAATGAATGTGGGCATCAATTCCACCCGCCGTCACGATTTTACCCTCGCCAGCGATGACTTCCGTGCTTGCTCCGACAATGAGATTAGGATGCACGCCATCCATAATATCCGGGTTGCCGGCTTTGCCAATTCCGACGATATGTCCATCCTTGATGCCGATATCACCTTTCACAATCCCCCAATGATCGATAACGACAGCATTCGTGATCAGCGTGTCGAGCACGCCTTGATCCCGGGTGGCACCACTGGACTGTCCCATGCCATCCCGGATTACTTTCCCTCCGCCAAATTTGCATTCGTCCCCGTAGACGGTGTAATCATGCTCAATTTGCGCCCATAATTCCGTATCCGCCAACCGAATAGCATCGCCAGTCGTAGGCCCGAACATCAGCGCGTAGCTCTTACGATCTATTTGACTCACACGCGTTTCCCCTCCCATGCCTGCCATCTTGCTCTCGTCTCTTCGGACATCTGGTCTTTCACTGCCGGCCCTTCGCTCAAGTTGTTGAGCCCATAGGACAACTTGGCTCCGCCCAGCTCGACCAACTGAATCGGCTTTTGCTCCCCGGGTTCGAATCGAACGGCTGTCCCCGCTGGAATATCTAGATGCATGCCAAAGGCAAGTTCTCTGGGAAAGGCCAACGCTCGATTCGCCTCAAAAAAGTGATAGTGGGAGCCCACCTGAATAGGGCGATCTCCTGTATTCGTGACAATGATTTCGACGGTTTGTCTGCCTTTATTCATTTCTATAACGCCTTTGTTAATGCGATATTCTCCCGGAACCATCTTCTCGCCCCTTTCGATCTATTCATACATATAGTCAGGTGATGGGTTCGTGAACGGTCACCAGCTTCGTACCATCCGGAAAAGTAGCTTCTACCTGCACATCATGAATCATCTGCGGAACACCTTCCATAACCTGCTCTGCCTTCAAAATAGTCGTACCGAAAGTCATCAGCTCAGCGACCGTCATGCCATCTCTGGCGCCTTCCATAATTTCAGATGTAATCAGTGCAATACTTTCGGGATAATTCAGCTTAACGCCTCTTGCCATTCTTCGCCTTGCTAAGTCTGCCGCTACTGTAATGAGGAGCTTTTCTTTCTCGCGCTCGGTTAAATGCACATCATCACCTCTTCAAAAACCGAATAATGGTATTCTTTTACACTTATTATATTCGGATATTCCACGCTTGTAAATCTTCAATGTCATATTAATTGACATATAATAAGTGATTTTTCCAATTAATTTACTTATTTTATACATTCAACACAAAGGAACTGCAATTATATGTGCATCACCCACAAAATAAAATCCGATTCATGTCATGTATATTGACACTTACCTTTTGCCCACTTTATCATAAGCCTTGTAATCCAAATCTTGTAAGTAAGGGAGTGGGACGAATAATGAGAGAGATAAGAAACAAAGGGAAACTCACCGTCGCTTTAAGCATGGCATTGATGATGGTAGCAACTGGCTGTGCCAAGTCGGAGCCTACTACATCCACCGCAACAACGAAGGCGGCAGAAGTCAAAGCGGAAACGAAAGACGAGACTGTACCTGTTGGTATTCTTCACTCTCTGACGGGCACGATGTCCATTAGTGAAGTATCTGTAAGAGATGCGGAGTTAATGGCGATTGATGAAATTAATGCAGCTGGGGGACTCTTAGGCAAGAAAATAAAGCCCGTCATTGAAGACGGTGCATCCGATTGGCCTACTTTTGCAGAGAAAACTAAGAAGTTACTGCAAAAAGACAGTGTTGTGACGATTTTCGGTTGCTGGACGTCAGCCAGCCGTAAAGCGGTACTTCCGGTGGTCGAGCAAAACAAAGGATTACTGTGGTATCCAGTTCAGTATGAAGGCGTAGAATCTTCACCGAACATTTTCTACGTAGGCGCAACAACGAACCAACAAATTATCCCCGCTGTAACCTGGCTCCTCCAAAACAAAGGCAAGAAATTCTACCTCTTAGGTTCTGACTACGTTTTCCCAAGAACAGCCAACAAAATTATTAAAGAGCAATTGAAAGCCGAAGGCGGCACACTTGTTGCTGAAGAGTACACGCCGCTTGGCCACACGGATTACAACACAATTATTAGCAAAATCAAAAAAGAGAAGCCAGATGTTGTTTTCAATACACTCAATGGTGATAGCAATGTAGCTTTCTTCAAGCAATTGAAAGACGCTGGCATTACAGCCAAGGACCTAACAACCATGTCTGTTAGTATCGCTGAGGAAGAGGTTCGCGGTATTGGAGCATCTGTCCTGGATGGACACTACACAGCTTGGAATTACTACCAAACGACGGATACACCAGAGAACAAAAAATTCGTTGATGCCTACAAAGCTAAATACGGCAAAGACCGTGTAACGGATGATCCGATCGAAGCTGGTTACACAGCCGTTTACTTATGGGCTGAAGCCGTCAAAAAAGCAGGCTCTTTTGAAGTAGAGAAAGTAAAAGCAGCTGCCAAAGGCATAGAGTGGAATTCTCCAGAGGGTAAAGTCACCATCGATGGTGAGAACCAGCATATTTCCAAAACAGCGCGTATCGGCCAAATTGGCGCTGATGGCTTAATTAAGGAAGTATGGAATTCTGGTCAACCGCTTAAGCCGGATCCTTTCCTCAAGACGTATCCATGGGGCGGCGAAGTAACGAAGAAATAAGCTTACCGATAGGATTGTTCTAGAAACCAGGTCTGCCTAACGGCAGCCCTGGATTTCACTATTTTACTCGGGGTTCACTAAGGGGGAAGCATCGTCATGAGTTTGCTGCTGCTTCAATTATTCAACGGCCTAAGTCTAAGCTCCATTCTGCTCCTGATCGCCATTGGGCTTGCCATTACATTCGGGCTTATGAATGTCATGAATATGGCTCATGGTGAGTTTATTATGATAGGTGCCTACATGGCTTATCTGGTCCAGCATTGGTTCCAGCAATTCCTGCCGGCCTCAGCCTTCGGCTGGTATTTCATCGTCTCGCTGGGCGTCGCCTTCGCCGTAGCTTTCCTTGTCGGATGGCTGCTAGAGGTCTGCCTCATTCGGTTCATGTATGGCAGACCGTTAGACAGCCTGCTTGCAACATGGGGCGTCAGCTTAGCCCTGCAGCAGCTTGCCAGATCCATATTCGGCGCACCCAACGTCGCCGTGAAAGCACCTGAGTGGCTGGAAGGCGGACTCCACCTTACTGCTGATCTTACTCTTCCTTATAAGCGACTTTTCATTATTGCGTTGGTCGCGCTCTGCATCTTCGTTATCTATATGTACTTATATCACTCTGCTGGCGGTAGGCGGATGAGAGCCGTTATGCAGAACCGTGAAATGGCTGCCTGCCTCGGCATTTCTACACGCAGAGTAGATGCACAATCCTTCGCATTCGGGTCTGCCATGGCAGGCATTGCCGGATGTGCGCTAACCTTGGTTGGACCCATTGGCCCTACCATCGGCACGTACTACATCGTCGACGCCTTCATGGTTGTTGTACTTGGCGGCATCGGGAAGCTGATCGGCACGGTTGCAGGAGCTTTGGGCATTGGTGTGTTCAATACAGCGCTGGAGTATACCACCAGTGCGACGATCGGAAAAGTACTCGTCTTCACACTCATCATCGCCTTCTTGCAATGGAAACCGATGGGACTTGTGACGATCCGTTCAAGATCCCTAGACTGAAGAAAGGATGTGGCATCCTCCATGCTCTTCGCCGGACAATCCAAGATGAAACTGATGGTTTATACCGTTTTTTTAATCGTATTGGCACTTGCTCCACTGTTTTTGTCTGATTTCCGCCTATCGCTTCTCGGCAAGTTTCTCGCTTATGCCATTATTGCCATGGGAATTGATCTGATTTGGGGCTATAC
>NZ_JBFTQB010000206.1:0-11993 GCF_056398785.1 Paenibacillus sp. 01T422
GTTCTACTACGAGCAGCGACTGTAGCCACAGTTCGCGCAATTCTTACACCCTTCGCTGTTAATCAGCGAAGCGGAACCGCAAGACGGGCACAAGTCCTTCGGCGCGGCGCTAGCTGCGCCGCCGCCATGTGCGGAGTGCCCGCTTGGAGCAACCACCGGTGCCGGAGCTGGCGCATCCAGCACTTCACTCGTCGCGGTTACATAGTTCCGCGCGTCGTCTTGCTCGTTCATCACTTCGTCGTGCTGCTCGAGCGCTTTGGCAACCGCATCGGCGATAGACTCGACGCGGTTCGTGCCAAATCCAATGGCGCCGGAGCCGCCAATGCCTTTCAAGTGCTTCACGAGCAGCTTCACTTTGTCCCCGTGGTCGCCGTAGCGTAAGAACAACGAACACACGCGGCCAAGTGCCTCAGACATCGCAAAAACGTCTGATCCGGCTTTACCCACGTTGAGGAAGATTTCACTCGGCGTTCCGTTCATGTCATTAATCGTAATATACGCCATGCCAAATGGTGTATTCACTTTATAGGTTGCGCCTCGCAAAATTTGCGGACGGCGCTTATATTGCTTATCGAAAACTTGCTCTGTTTTGGCGTCAACATGAACCGCAAGCTTACCTGAGAGATTCGTTAAGCTGGCTTCTTCCTTCATAGCCTCCGCAGCTACAGCAACAGGTGCTGCTTCTGCCTTCTCAACTTTCTTCTCCTCTATCTTGTCAGCGCTTGTGCTAAGAACTTGCACATCACGGCTTCCATCACGGTAGATGGTAACGCCTTTACAGCCCAAATCAAAGGCCAATTCATACAAGCGTTTGGTTTCTTCCACTGTGAAATCGGATGGGCAATTCGCTGTTTTGGAGATCGAACTGTCAACCCACTTCTGGATCGCTGCTTGTGCTCGAATATGATCTTCAGCCGTCAAGGTCATGGAAGTTACGAAGTAATCCGGCAATTCCTGATTCGGATTGGCATCTTTCCATTCTTGAGCAATCGGCACATATTGTTTATCGAAGCCCAGGCGGCTTTGGCGGAAATATTCAAAAGCAAAGTAAGGCTCAATACCCGTCGAAGTCCCAACCATGGTTCCAGTACTTCCGGTTGGAGCCTGCGTAATGACCGTTACGTTACGCATGCCGTTCATCTTAATAGCCTCGCCAACTTCCGGGAATACCTTGGTTATATTTTTCATGAAGCCGCTCTCTAGGAATTTATCCGCAATAAACGCTTGGAAAGATCCCTTCTCAGAGGCAATTTCCGCTGATGCAAGATAAGCTTCTCTTGCCATGAAGCCGTAAATTTTGTCCAAAAACACCAAGGATTCCGGACTGCCATAACGAATTTTCAACTTAATCATTAATTCCGCTAAACCCATTGAGCCTAGGCCTACACGGCGTTCCTTCTGTTGATTCTCACGGTTCTCTTCAAAGTGATACGGCGTTTTGTCAATGACATTATCGAGAAAACGCGTCGAGTAACGAACAACCGTTGCCAGATCCGCCCAATCGACATCATGTTTCTCCGCATCATAAAACTTCGATAAGTTAATCGCCGATAAGTTGCAGACTCCCCAAGCAGGAAGCCCTTGCTCTCCGCACGGATTCGTGCAAATAATCGGATTGAAATACCAGCTATTCGACATTTGGTTGTAGTATTCCAAGAACACAACACCAGGCTCCGCTGATTTCCAAGCGGACTCAATAATCGTGTGCCACACCTCACGAGCTCTTACTGTGCGGTAAGGCTTGACGGTTTTGCCAAGCTGTTTCCAAGCTTCCAGATTGCCGTCCCATTTGTCATTATAGTCAGGATCCGTCGTATCCGGGAAGACAAGTTCCCACTCCAAATCTTCCTTCACTGCTTTCATAAAGCCATTGCTTACGCAAACGGATAGATTGGCATTGGTGATTTGCCCCATGGTTGATTTCACTGTAATGAAATCTTCCAGATCAGGATGCCAGTCATTAATCATCAGCATGAGTGCGCCCCGACGGCTACCGCCTTGTTCGATTAGACCTGTTGTATAACTGAACAAGCCCCCCCATGATACTGCGCCGCTTGATGAACCGTTAACTCCTTTAACAACGGAACGACGTGGACGAAGGGAAGATAGATTAATACCAACTCCGCCGCCGCGTGACATGATTTCCGTCATTTCAGAAAGTGTGCTCATAATGCCACCACGACTATCATGAGGAGAAGGGATGACATAACAGTTGAACAGCGTTAATTCGTCGCTTGCATCCGCGCCTGCCGCAATGCGTCCGCCTGGTACAAGTTTCCAATCATCTAAAATATATCTGAATTTTTCTGTCCATTCACTACGTTTCTCTGGTGTCGCTTCCACGGAAGCCATAGCTCCGGCCAAACGATCCCACATTTCTTCTGGTGTCTTTTCTATGTTTAACGTAAGCTTCTCTACCGCAGATTTGACCGTCTCACCGCTGCGTGTCCTTACTTGAACGATGTCACCCTCACGGCTAATGATTTCGCCTACTTCTTTGGCTGGGAATTTGGGATCATCTTTCGTCAATACGAGCACGGTGTCGCCCACCTTAGCAAAGCTCGTATCTGCATTCTTGAGTGCATAGCGGTCCAAAAATATTTTCTCGCTTAACCCTTCCAGCCTCTTACTTGATTGCGAAATCCCCATTGATTAATGCCCTCCCAATTAGCTACAGATTCAGCTCCAACTAGATTGAAAATTACAATATATGGTGTGAGAAATCCATTATACAACACTAAATATGGACCTTCGAATGGACAAAGGACCAATTTTGTTTAATAAAACAAGTAAATATCGCATTAGCTAGAATTTACTCTAAATCTCTCTTTATTTTATAGAAAGCGAGCAGACGGTTCGTTGCTTTTGACGCTAGCGCATTCCTCTGCTAACCTGTATTTAGGATACCACAACTCGATCTTTTTTAGAACATTTGTTCGTTATTTATTTTTTGGAAATTCACTTCCCAAGTAAACGCTAAGGAGATGTTAGAGCCATGTATTTTTATAAAAATGAATTTATGAACAAAGCAGATATTCAGCTCTCGCCCGATGATCGCGGTTATTATTTCGGAGATGGCATCTATGAAGTTTTTCGAGTGTATCAAGGACAAATTTATGAGCAGGGTGCGCATATGCAGAGGCTTCAAAGAACCGCTAATGAAGTGCGACTTACGCTTCCTTTTACCATCCAGAGAATCGGACAAATTCTCACAGAGCTGGTAGACAAAAACAAGCTGATCGATGGCACTGTTTATATGCAAATCACCCGAGGCGAAGCTCCTCGCGCGCATCCATTTCCTTCTCAAGCGGAACCTATCATGCTCGCCTATTGTACAGAAGTGCCAAGACCTGTTGCAGCCATACATAACGGTATCAAAGCCATTACTTTGGCCGATATTCGCTGGTTAAGATGCGATCTCAAAACACTCAATTTGCTGCCCAATGTCATGGCCAAACAAGCTGCGCTTGATCATGGTGTGCAGGAGGTTGTGCTGCATCGTGAAGGTACGGTGACAGAATGCAGCGCATCTAACATGATGATGATCAAGGATGGCGTGCTTTATACACACCCAGCCAATCATTTGATTTTACACGGTATCACCAGGGCAGTCGTGTTGCGATTAGCAAGCGTTTTGGAAATACCGGTCAAAGAGGAGGCATTTACGACGGCACAGCTTTTGGCGGCTGACGAAGCCTTTATCACAGGAACAACGGTAGAAATAACGCCAATTCTGGAGGTAGATGGCCACACAATTGGAGCCGACACACCCGGAGAGTATACCCGTAAGCTGCAAGAGGAGTTTGTTCGTACGTTCGCTTAATCAGCAAAAAAACCTAAGGCAACTGCCTTAGGTTTTGTAAGTCCTCACACACTATTAAAGGAACTCCAGGTCGTTATTTCAGCGAAATCCACCAATTGAGCGGCGGAAGGGAACTCCAGTCCGCTATTTCGGAGTTTTCGTCCGATTTAGCCCTCTTTTGCTGAAATAAGACCCTCTAGTTCCGTTTCAGCTACCCGACAACCACTTTTCTCCTAAATAACGTCCCCTAGTTCCCCTACTTTACTGGTTCAGCTCCCCCTAACTTAGCTACTCTAGTTTCCCATAAAGTACCTTATGCAAGGGATTCAATCGCGATCAACAAGCATCGCACCTCACCATTAACGCCGCAGATTCCACTCATCCGTCCCATACTTCTCCTGCACAAGACGATTGGTCAACTCCATCTCAAACGGTGTCAAAGAGTCCTCAACCAGCTCCACGCCTAACCCCAGAGCAATTTCACGGCGGAACGCCTCTTCAACTTGCCCCAAGGTAACGGCCTCTTTCCCCTGTGCCCGCAGCAGCTCGTTAATCGCTACCGCTTTTTTCGAAAAGCTTGTCTTCATCCGCTCCGCCACCTTCTCGTTAGAGAAACGAAGCATACGGAATAGTTGGTCCGTATCCATATCCAGCAGAATCGAGCCGTGCTGCAGCACGACATTCTTCTGCCGTACCTGTGCGCTGCCAGCAACTTTACGCCCCTCAACCACAAGCTCATACCACGATGGAGAATCGAAGCATGCAGCTGATCCTGCGGATGCATATTTCTCTTTCTCCTCATCGCTTGCAAGCTGCACCATCTCAGCGTTAAGTCCTAACGCACGGAAACCTTGAAGCAGCCCTTCGCTCAGGACGCGGTAAGCGTCAGTCACATTTCGGGGAATGCCCGGGTAATCCTCGGCCACAATAATGCTGTATGTCAGTTCTTTATCGTGCAGAACCGCTCTGCCTCCTGTCGGACGGCGGACGAAGCCAATCCCTTCATTAGCCACAGCCTCCTGATCGACCTCAGACGCTTTTTGGAAATAGCCTATCGACAATGTTGCTGGATTCCATCCATAAAAGCGCACCGTAGGAGGAACCATTCCTTCACTATGTGCGGTCAAAATCGCTTCATCTAAAGCCATATTTTCAGYAGGAGAACGATCTCCCGTATGTATAAATCGCCATGCTGTCATCGAAACCCTCACCCTTTCTTTCCTACATTGCATGTCAAAAGACAACGTCTATCATACCACATTATCRCCTTCTGTTACGATTCCTCTCCCTCTCCAGGCCCCCGCCCTGATCGCCTCATCTGTTTTACAATGGAAAAGTTATGAAAGCGCCTCTTATGGACATACTAACACGTATTCGGCGTTTAGCGCCCGTGCTTCACAGCAAGCACAACTCAGCTTAGGTTCACGAAGTCAGTTTTCTTACGAAAACTCTTAGGAGGGCACAACTATGCGTCAGCATGAACAGCAAGAGAACATTCGCCCCATTCATCATCGGTTGGACATGCACTTTGAGAGGGACTGGTTTACTGAGCTGGATCAACGTGTGCGCGGAGGAGGGCCATGGGACGATTGGACCTTGTACCAACTGGCTTACGAATCGGAAGAATCGGGGCTTATTTCTACGTTTGATGAAATGCAGTGCCTCCCTCATTTGGGGCAGCTTGAGCCTATGGCTCATCAGATCGATACAGCGAAGCGTGTGCTCAATGAGATGCGCGGTCGAGCCATCTTGGCCGATGAGGTTGGACTCGGGAAAACGATTGAGGCTGGTCTCATTTTAAAAGAATACATGATCCGCGGTTTGGTCCGCAAAACACTTATCCTGGTTCCGGCATCCCTTGTGCTGCAATGGGTCCGTGAATTAAACACGAAATTCGGCATCCCGGCCATCGCTCATAAAAAAGCGTATATGTGGCAGCAAAGCGATATTATCGTTGCCTCCATGGATACAGCCAAACGCGATCCTCACCGAGAAATCGTGATGGGTCTGGAATACGACATGCTGATTGTCGACGAAGCGCATAAACTAAAAAACAAAAAAACGACCAACTACACTTTCGTAAATGAGCTGCGCAAAAAATATTGCTTACTGCTCACCGCCACTCCGGTTCAAAATGATTTGAAAGAGCTTTATAATCTCATCACCCTGCTCAAGCCAGGTCAGCTTGGAGGCCACAACTCCTTTAAGTCCAACTTCGTTGTTGGCAAAAGGATACCCAAAAATGAGCTCCAGCTGCAGCAGGAACTTTCTAAGGTAATGATCCGAAATCGCCGAGGTGATGGCGGTGTCCACTTCACCAAGCGGGTGGTGAAGAACATCCCGCTCACGCTTTCGCCGGACGAGCAAGCGCTCTATGATGGCGTCACGAATTTCGTCCGCACGCGGTATGCAGAGAGTTCTGGCGATTTAAGCAGCATGCTGTCTCTCATCACACTCCAGCGTGAGGTTTGCTCCTCCAGGGATGCTGTATTCATCACCCTTGTGAATTTGTTCAAAAAAACAGCGGAAGATTCGCCTACACGCGCCAAAATATGGGAGCTTGTCGAGCTGATCCGCAGCATCAAATCAAATAGCAAAGCGGAAACGACCATGAAGCTCGTTCAGGAAATTAATGATAAAGTCATTATTTTCACGGAGTATCGCGCTTCTCAGGAGTATCTGCTCAACTATCTCAAAGAGCATAAAATTACAGCAGTCCCTTATCGCGGCGGCATGAACCGTGGTAAGAAGGATTGGATGATGGATCTCTTCCGCAACCGCGTACAAGTGCTTGTTGCAACGGAAGCAGGCGGCGAGGGAATCAATCTACAGTTTTGCCATAACATGATTAATTTTGACCTGCCGTGGAACCCGATGCGCGTGGAACAACGGATTGGCCGTGTCCATCGCCTCGGCCAGACCCATGATGTGAACATCTATAATCTATCCACAAATAATACGATTGAAGAGCACATCATCTCCCTGCTGCACGAGAAAATCAATATGTTTGAGATGGTCATTGGGCAGCTCGATACGATACTCGAGAAGATCGAGAAGAAAGGCTCTCTTGAAACATCATTATTCCGTATGGTAATGGAAGCTGGGTCGAGAGACGATATTCGCAGAAAAATTGACGAGCTGGGTCATTCTTTCACTGAAATCAAAGAAGAAATTGAACATAATCCTGTATATGGCGCAGAGTTTCAACATATCCTTGATGCCGTTGGCGGCGCGCAAAGCGGTGAGGTCAGACCATGAACAAACGAAACGTTCATACCTTTGTCATGCGATTTCTTGAAGCTTATGATTGTACAATTTTAGAGAAAAGCCCCACTTATGTCACAGCCAAGCTGTCTCCGGAAGCAGATCGGGAAATGACGGGCCGTCCTTATTACTGGAGCTTCGTGGAACGAACCGGGACGCCTGCCGAAACCATGACCTATAAATTCGTCTTCGACCCGGAACAAATGAGGCTCGAAGCCAAGTCCAAAGCTGCGCCAACTGCCGTGAAGAGCCCGCCTAATGCAGGTACACCTGCTGTTCCGAACCAGGAGCAAGCGCCTGACGGCTCCTCCGACAGCATTCTCGGACGTTATTTTGGCTTCGTTCCGACGACGATCACAGCCCGTGTGCCACAGGATGATGTCACTTTTGGCAGCAGACGTCTGGAACAAATGTTCAATATCGTCCGGGAACGCGGGAAATTCGTGCATCTATTTGAAGAGCCTTTTCCGACAGGAGCTACGTATCATGCTGCGCTTGTGTATGATACTTGGTTTTGCGTCAATTACAAGGTTGAACTCGCCTGCGACCGCAAGCGAAGTGAAATCCATTCCCTTGCCATCCAATTGAACAACGGCGAGATTCGCGAGAATTTTCATAAACATTTGCTGACCAAAAGTCTTTCTCCTAAACTGCCTGCGAATAGTCATATTTTGCCGGATACGATATCGCTGTCCAAAGCCGTGAATTTGCTTGAAACGACACTGGAACGCAAAGTCAGCACTTATGACCATAGATGGGCAGACGAGGCGAACGAGCAGCACCGCAGCGAGATTGACCGTGTCGAATCCTACTACAACGGCCTTTTGCTAAGCGCCGAGCCTGATAAAAGAGACGAAATCGAAACGCAATGCCGCAATCGTCTCAAAGAAATCGACTGGCAGCATAAGCCCCGTATCGCCGTTTCTGTCATCAATTGCGGATTGTTTCATTTAACAGCCGGGCGATCGCCTAGGAACTGACGCTAGTCGCTAAAACCTCGCAAATTAACGCTGCAGGTTCTAACATTCTTTTTATAGCATAAGAATTACAATAAATGGCGGGTGGCGCTCACTCGCGAAGAAGGGTTTCACAACTGGCAATCCGCAGCTTGGAACAGCTACCCGCTTGGTCCTGGGACACATGGCTGGGTTGTTATTCTCACCGATCATGGCGAGGATGTCGGCTATATGATCGTACAAGCTGTAGACAATGGTTCCTTCCGATTAACGGAATATGGAACAGGGAAACACCCACTTTTCAGTTTGACCACGCTGTATCGCTCTTTGGTACAGCAGGAACTCATACCTTCAACGATTACTTATTCTGATTTTATCGCTAACGAAACGATAGCCAAAGACCGCTTATATATGGACGGCTTGACCGCTGTTTGGAAAATCAAGCTGAACAATCAAATGTTCTACGTGGACGCCAAGTCCGGTGAGGTGCTTCCTTTAAAAGAAGACCCTATACCCAAGCATCAGACCGAAGATAATACCCTTATGACAACGGAGTTAAAAGAAGCAAGTACCGTCATGCATCCAGCGTTTGATCCCTATGAACGGATGCCTTGGATTGTCGGCTCACCGCTTCCTGTCACTGGTCTGACTGACCTCCAAAGTGCTCTTGCGACTGATAAAAACCTGACTTTTGTCACCGAGCTATACGATGGACAGGTTACTTTGCCACTCGCAGTATTAGGTTATCAAATATGGCAGGAAGGATCATCTTATCTCGTACTGGATCACGAGGGAGCGAGGTACATTCAATTGCCGGCTGCCCTTGCAATGGGTCATATTTACTAAATCCAAAAAGGACTCCCCTTAAGTAGACGATTCTACGAAAAGGGAAGCCTTTTTGGATTTTTGGCAACTTATTTCTTGGTTTTAAACTGGTCAAACAGCATCCGGGCTGCCAAGGGCAGCATGCCAAACCAACGTGTCTGCCAATGCTCACGCTGCTCTTTGTGCATCGCTTTTGCCTGTTGGCGAACATCTCTGGGCGTGTCTATAAACGTCACGACCTGCTGTGTTATGTACTTGACCAAGTCATCACTTTTGGCCATACACCCACCTGCCTTTTTCTCCCTATTGTAACCAGAGAGTCCCGGACTTAAACGGTTAAGACAGGTGGAACACATGGATTCAACTGACTTTTCCACCGCTCTCCGCAATAATTTTATCCGCAAATGTCTTAATCGTGCTGCAGCCGAGCAGCATCGGTTTGTTATCACACTGCAGCAGCAAGGTCTGCGCATTCATATCCCAGGCATATTGGAAACCAACATTCATGCCTACCACAGTAATCGTGAATTTACCCGATGCTGCATTAGGTATTGTGAAACCCTGTCTTTTTCCCACTTGTTGTAACGATCGAAATACCGAAGACGAAATCCCTCTATACGTCCAAGTACTGCAAGCCGCCATAGGTCAATCTCCTCTCTCCCCATATAGGATCACTAAATTGTATGAAGAGAGGGCTTAAATCGTGCTTGTTTCAAAAAAATCAGTCCAGCGCTTTGAGCCTCCATACACGCTTCTAACCTCGTCCCTGCTGCATATATTAAAGTAATTTAGAGAGAAAGGGGTGCATCGAATGTGGGAAGAGATGCTCCTAACTGAACAGCTCAACATCCACATGGATAAATCCAACCACATGCTGGAATTGAAGCTGCGTGACCACGATCAGGAAGATACGTTTTCCACAGTTCAGCTAAGTCATGCTGAGCTCATTTTACTTCTTCATACCCTGCTGGAAATTAATCGGTGTTTTCGCGGGGATATCCCATATTTTCATAACTAAAAAGCACCTTCGAAGCCCGCTAGCGGGTTTCGAAAGTGCTTTTTTCATAGCGATGATGTCTACGTCTTAGTCTCGGCTAATTCCAACAATGGAAGCCAAGAAACGCAAGATGTACAAGAAAAGATTAATGAAGTCCAGGTAAATATTGAGCGCAGCCAGCGGTACCTCTTCGGAAGATACCCCATTACGGTATTGAGCCACATCGTACAGCACCCAACCGCTGAAAATTAGAATGCCGAGCATCGACCAGATCAGGTTCGTAATAGAACCAAAGTTAACGAACATACCAATGACGCTCATTAACACAAGGCCAATCGTTCCAGCGAACAAAAAGCCGCCGAGGAAGCTGAAATCACGTTGTGAACGGTGCGCATAGAAGGCAAGTCCGCCAAAAATCGCCGCTGTCGCGAAGAATGCACCCGATACCACGTTAGCTCCAAGCATACCCCCGTATGCCATGATGACTGGATATAGCGTTACACCCGAAATCGCCGTAAACGCATAAAGGAAACCATATCCGATATTTTTGCCGCGAATTCGAATAACGATAGCTGCCACAAGCATGGCCACTTCAGCAATGACGAAAAGCATAATCATCGAAGGCGGAACGACCATAGCGCCGATCAACGTCCCCAGAAATGAAACCAAGAGGGAGATGGCAAATGTTTGAAGCACATGAGCAAAACTGCCTGAATGCGAAACCGTGACTGTTCTATCCATGAAACTATCAACTCCTTTAATTAAAAAACATGTACAATCTATACTATGCATTATACCTAATCTTCATGAAAACCGCTATAAAGCCTAGATAGTAGGCAACTATTTAAATGCGGCAATCATCTTACCACATATACGTTTCAATTGAGCTCGTAGTTTCGCAGGAAACTTAAGAATAAGACGCGTCCCCCAGCCATCATAAGTCCCGCCAACTTCTGTGGCTAGAACGAACAATTCTTTGGTGATAGCATTAACGGTCGGAACATCCAGCGTGTGCAATTTGCTCAAGTGAAGTACATATGGCTCCACCTGCCGTGTCGTATCAAATTCGGAGACAATAACCCTGTAGCCTAATGGACCCACTTTGCTTTTCATCTCATCCATCCGGGTTGAATCCGGGAAATGCAGCCAATGCTGAACCTCCCTGGCCTTCTCCAAATTGTCCCCCCGACGCTTCAGTGCGTAAGCAATCTTGGCATTGCGCATCCATTGCTCCTCCAAAGGTGAAGGCGCCATTTCTTCCAGGTAGAAGTTCCAGTCTGTGTCTAAATTCATCAAGAAATAATAGCGGAAGTTAGGAAAATCCAGCAGTATGCGCTTCATTTCCCGCTCCCAGTCCCAGTCATCCTTGGCATAAAAGTACATTTCCATTTTGTTATGTGAAGATATCCGCCCTGYATAGAGGGCATATCCCTGATCTTTCATCCGCGAAATGAGCTTGTCTTCGAGCTCGTAAAATGCTTGCTGCGCCTTTTGTGTCGAGCTGTCCGAGAGGTCCCACAAGCTATACATGTTAAATACGATCGTAATCCTCTGACCATATCCTATGAAAGGAGCCTTCTGCTTCAAAGCAGTGTTCATAAAGATTAGAACCTGCTCCCGATCCCGGATGCGTTCAAACAAATTCCAATCTTCTTCCATAGGATGGCCCCCTATTTCCTTTCAGATAATCTTTATTATATAAGGCTTAGTCCTAGCTGCCTACCCACCTGAGCATTATTTCCTAGGAAATAAAAAACAACCCCTTCAGAACCTGAAAGGGTTGTTACRGTTGATGCGATCAAGAGGACTCGAACCTCCACGGGGGTAAGCCCACACGGACCTGAACCGTGCGCGTCTGCCAATTCCGCCATGATCGCTCATCATATGGTGACAAAAATAAATATAACATGGGACTCGAAAGCTCGTCAACGAAACTTTTACAATCTATGCATAAATTCGTACCCCGCTCCTAACCCTATTCCCAAAGGAGGGATGACGATGGATAAGGAAGAAATCAAAGCTCTCGAACCCAAATACACAGGCAATGAGCGGCATCTCACAGAAGGTGAAGCTGAAGGTATTGTCCATGATCCAAATTACAAAAATGAAGAAGACGATCCAGCTGGCGTTGATGGCGTTACCGCTGGGT
>NZ_JBFTQB010000207.1:0-8108 GCF_056398785.1 Paenibacillus sp. 01T422
GGCTTCACCATTAAGAAGTCAGCGCCTTCTACAACGTCGCTTTCCGCTTCGCGCAGCGCTTCTCTTCCGTTGGCAGGATCCATTTGATACGTTTTGCGATCACCGAATTGCGGCGTAGAGTGCGCAGCATCCCGGAATGGGCCGTAATAAGCAGATGCATACTTCACCGAGTACGCCATGATTGGCGTATTTTCGTAGCCTGCTTCATCTAAACCAGTACGAATCGCATGAACATAACCGTCCATCATATTCGATGGGGCGATAATATCCGCACCAGCTTTCGCTTGGGAAACCGCCGTTTTCACTAGAAGCTCAAGAGATGCATCATTCGCAACGTCGGCTGCACCTGTGATTGGATGATGATGAATGACGCCGCAGTGGCCTGTATCCGTGAACTGGCACARACAAGTATCCGCAATAATAAGCAGGTTCGGGTTCAATTCTTTGATAAAACGAGCAGCTTGCTGCACGATACCCTCGTCCATGTAAGCAGATGTACCTTTTGCATCTTTGTAATCGGGAACTCCGAACAGCAGAATGGCTTGAATGCCAAGCGATGTAATTTCGTCAATCTCAGCTTTGAGCATGTCTAGAGACAGATGATAAACACCAGGCATGGAAGCAATTTCGGACTTGACGTTCGTGCCATGGGTTACAAAAATAGGCTGCACCAGGTCATTGACTGTCACCTGATTCTCGCGAACTAAATTACGAATAGCTGCATTTCCGCGCAAGCGGCGATTACGAACAATGGGGAAACTCATGAGGATTCCGCCTCCTTATTTAATGCCATTATTTAGGTTGAATCATACTATGAACAAGTGAAGCAACAGTGGCCTCTTCGGCCATATACGTAATCGGCAGTCCATATTGACGTACCGTCTCTGCGGTTTTGGGTCCGATACAAGCAATTTCAACCCCTTGCAGCAGGGATAAAGGTTCTTCAATTCCGAGCTGCCTCAGAGCTTCAATCAAATTCGTAACAGTGGATGAGCTCGTAAAAGTAATAATATGAATGCTATGATTTTGAAGCAGATGAATGATTTCATCCCCGTCGTCTACCGTGAGCACATTCTCGTATACATCAACTTCCGTGACTTGCAAGCCAAGCTCGCGCATCTTAGCGGGTAAATAATCACGTGCCAAATCGGCTGTTGGTAAAAGGACCTTCTGACCCGCTATCAGATCAGCTTGAATGGCCTCCAGGATGCCTTCACCTTGATATTTGCTCGGGAGTACATCGGCAATAATGCCTCGCTCAGCAAGCGCCTCAGCCGTTCTGGGACCAACTGCAGCAATACGGGCATTGCCCATTCTACGAACATCGATCCCCCGCTGACGCAAACGGTTGAAGAAAAACTCCACCCCGTTCACACTGGTTAATAAAATCCAATCGTAAGTAGGCAGTTTATCCAATGCTTCATCTAGTGCTTGCTGGGCTTCCGGCCGACTTGGCGGCTGCAACCGAATAACAGGGAACTCGACAGCTTCTCCGCCAAAGTCGTCGATGAGATCGACTAGCTCACTTGCTTGGCTTCTTGCTCGGGTTACCAAAATTCGGCGACCAAACAGCGGCTTCTTCTCGACCCAAGCCAATTTCTCACGCAGCTTTACGACCTCACCAACAATGATGACAGCAGGCGATTTGAATTCAGCTTCTCTTACCTTCTCCGTGATATCGGAGAGCGTTCCTGTGATGGTTGCTTGGTCTGCCCATGTCCCCCACCTTACCAAAGCGACAGGCGTTTCTGGGGGCTTGCCGCAGCGTATTAATTCGCGGCTGATTTGTTCGATATTCGCAACACCCATTAAGAAAACCATCGTGCCGATCGCTTTGGCCAGATGCTCCCAGTCCAGTCCAGAGTACGTTTTATTCGGATACTCGTGACCTGTAATAATTGCAAAGGACGACGTGAAATTACGATGTGTTACCGGAATTCCCGCATAAGCTGGAACGGCAATCGATGACGTAATGCCGGGAATGATGTCGAAAGTCACGTCGTGCTCCGCGAGCAATTCCGCTTCCTCGCCTACACGTCCGAAAACGCTGGGATCGCCGCCCTTTAGACGCGTCACGACTTTGCCTTGCAAAGCCAAATCTACGAGTAAATGATTGATTTCTTCTTGCTTTAAAATATGCTTGTCCGGAAGCTTACCGACAAAGATCAGCTCGGCATCCGGTTTGCGATGCTTTAGTAAACGAGGATTCGCCAGACGATCATATACAATGACATCTGCTTTCTGGATAGCTTCCAAACCACGAACTGAGATTAGCTTTGGGTCGCCAGGACCCGCGCCAACGAGATAAACTCTTCCCTTGTTCAAGTGGCTCACTCCCTTACCTCAGCTAAGATACGTTCAGCGCCTTGCTCAATTAGCTTACCTGCAATAAGTTCGCCCAGCGCTTCCGGATCTCTCCCGGAAGCTGTTTCCTTCAGCATGATCGCGCCATCCGGCGTTCCGACCATGCCTGTCAGCGTAAGCAGCGGCGTCTCTAGCCCGCTGCCTTCTTCGCTTACGCTCGCGTAAGCGCCGAGCGGCACCTGGCAGCCTCCGTTGAGTCTGCCAAGGAAAGCCCGCTCTGCTCGCACCGCGAGCGCAGTAGGCTCATGCTGGAACTTGCCCAGCAAGTCCAGCACGAAAGCATCGCCGCCCCGGCACTCGATGCAGAGCGCCCCCTGCCCTACGGCAGGGAGGCACTCTTCGGGCGGCAAGTACGCGCTGATGCGATCCTGCCAGCCGATCCGGTGCAAACCGGCTGCGGCCAACATAATCGCATCGAAGTTCTCTTCATCGAGCTTGCGCAGCCTCGAATCAATATTACCGCGGACCGACTCGATGCGGAGGTCCGGGCGGAGATGTTGCAGCTGGCTTGCACGGCGCAGCGAACTGGTACCAACAAGAGCGCCTTGCGGCAGCTCCTGCAGGGAGCCATATCCGCGTGTGATGAGCGCATCGCGCGGATCCTCACGCTTCGGTATCGCTCCAACGACAAGCCCTTCAGGAAGCTCGAAGGGCATATCTTTCATGCTATGGACAGCGATGTCGATTTCGCCGTCCACAAGTGCCTGTTCGATCTCCTTGACGAACAGCCCTTTACCGCCAACTTTGGATAAGGTTACGTCCAAAATACGGTCGCCCTTCGTGATAATTTTCTTAATTTCAAATTGGCAGTCAATCCCGTGCTCCGCAGCTAGTTGCTTTAAAAGTTCTACCGCTTGCCCCGTTTGTGTTAAGGCTAATGCGCTTTGTCTAGTACCTACAATAATGGTTCTCATCTCTACCCGCCTCCTAAACTCGCTGTCCGAAATCTGCAATCGCTGACCATGAAGGCCGGTCTGTTTCTACTTGACCTGATAGTCCAGTCGGCCAAGGTCCTTTCTCTATAGCCAAGTAAAGCTTATCCTTCCAACTATCGAACGAACCATCGCGTATTTTGTCCAGCACATCCCAATCCAGCATCTCTTTGAACATGCGCTGTCTAGCTTGTTTATCTGTTATTTTACTTTGCACAAGATGACGCACTTCGCTGAGGAAATCAAGATAAATGGCGTACTCCTCACCATAATTGTTATCCAGTTCCCTAGCAATTCTACGAGCTGCTGAAGGACTAGCTCCCCCAGTTGAAACGGCAATAACCAGCTTCCCTCTTCTTACAACTGAAGGCTGTATATACGAGCTAAGCTCTGGCTGATCAACCACATTGACCAATTTTCCCTGCGCAGTTGCGAGCTCATAGACCTGCGCGTTAATTTCAGCGCTATTCGTTGCTGCTACAACCAGAGTGAACGGTATCAACTCGTCCCTCGTCATCATAGACGGATGAAACGTCTGCCTGTGCAGGACTACTTCCGATTTATTCGCTAATTCGGTGATTCTCTCCGTGAATTCCATGCTGATAAGCGTCACGCGAGCCCCTGCTTCAAGCAGTGAGACCACCTTACGTTCTGCGATTGGCCCACCGCCAATCACCAAACATTGCCTTTCGGCGAGGTTCACCATAATCGGGTACGGATATTTCATGTTCATTAGCTCCATATCCAGTCATGAAAACCCGAAAAGAAGTTGGAAACTACAAAGTTAATCACGACAATGAAAAAAGCTGCCAGATTCCAAGCGGCTAATTTGTAGCCGGAAATCCGCATCGACTTCTGTTGAAATAAATAGAACGCATAGGCGGCCAACACAAAAAACGAATTGATGACCTTCGGATCATAAAGCAGATTGTGATTTCCCTCTAGGACAACCCAGACCACGCCAAGACTTAACGCCATCAGAAGTAAAGGAGCCCCAATAATGACGGAAAAATACGTATAATGCTCGATTTTCTCAAGCGAAGGCAATCGCATAACTGTTTGGGAAAACTTCTTGGCCTTCAACATATTGTGCAAAAACACATACATACAAGAGAAGATAGCTGCAATAGAAAATGCTGCGTAGCTGCCAATCGCTAGGGTAATATGTATAAATAATAGCTCATCGTTGATGTCCCAACCGGCTTTAATTGGCATTACGTGCGGGTTTGCAAATATGTTTAAAGCGAGTATGGCAAAACCAAGAACGTTCACAAAAAACACGAACAATTCGATTCGGAAAAATCGGTTGACTATCAAGGAAATCGTCACAATCAACCATGAAAACATAAACAAGACGTCTGTTCGGGCAAAGGCCCATTCTGTCAAATGGCCGTATAAATTAATAGCTAAGTATGCGGTCTGCAGAACCCATACAAATAAAAGGAGCCCCGTCCCCATCCGTTTCGCGCTTCGGTTCGCATTCGCGAAATCCGAAAAGTAAAACAATAGGCTCAGGGCATACATATAAATCATCGCATCAAACAACCAGCTACGAGTTACCATGGCACCTCTCCTAGGCGATTAGCGCCTTTATTCTCAAGATTTTGCCAGAATATCCACGGCTTGCAAGCCGCGTACGGACAGTTTCTCTTCCAGAAGCTGTTTCGCTTCCTGCGCTTTCTGTCCAGCTTCTAGCTCTTGTGCTAACTGATTGGCTTGCTCTTGTTGTTCTAATGTCTCTTCTAGGGCAAATAATTTCGTGAAGAGGTCGAGCGCTTCTTCCCCGTGACGTTCTCCCGCCATTTCCTTAATGCGTAGGATCGGGTCGCGCAGCACTTGGTTCACGATACTTTTGGTTAATTTACGGATCACTTTAATTTCACGCTCATCGAGATCAGGCAGCTTATTCAACATGCTTTCCATCGTCTCTTCGTGAATCTGGCTCGCTTTCGCCTGAAGGGCATTAATAACCGGACTGACGCCAAGTGTCTTGGTCCATTGCTCAAACACACCGATTTCCGATTCAATCATCGTCTCAATCTTGGCGGCTTCTTTCTTTCTCTCCTGCAAATGCTTATCTACGATATGTTCCAGATCATCAATATCATACAGGAACACATTCGGCAGTTCGCTAATTTGCGGATCCAAATCACGAGGCACGGCAATATCCATCATGAACAGCGGACGCGATTTTCTCTTTTGGACATAAGACTGAATATCATTTTTGGTTAGGACATAACCCGGAGCACCTGTCGAGCTGATAATAATATCTACCTCTGGCAAATACGAAGCCATTTTGTCCATGGTGCACGGAATACCGTTGAATTTGTCAGCTAGCTCCGCTGCACGCTCAAACGTACGGTTAACAACGATAACTTTGTTAGCCCCGTTCGCATACAAATGCTTGACTGTTAGCTCACTCATCTTGCCAGCACCGATAATCATAACTGTCTTATTGTTATATGTACCAAAAATCCGCTTACCGAGCTCCACAGCAGCATAAGAAACAGAAACCGGATTATTGCTAATGCCCGTTTCGGAATGCGCCCTTTTGGCAAGTGTGACGGATTGCTTAAACAACGTGTTGAAATAGGAACCCGTCGCTTTCATTTTTTGAGACGATAAAAAAGCTTCTTTTACTTGTCCTAGAATTTGGGTTTCCCCTATCACCATAGAATCCAGACCGCTTGTTACACGGAATAGATGCTCAATCGCCTTCTCATTTTCATGCATATATAAATGTTTCTGAAACTGAGCCTTGGGAACTTGGAACCACCGCTCAATAAAATGTGTTAAATAGTGACTGCACATCTGTGGTCGATCCACAACGGCGTAAATTTCCGTGCGATTGCAGGTGGCGACAATTACACACTCTAAGATGCTTTTTGTTTCTTTCAATTCAGCCAATGCGGTCGGCAAATCTTGTTCAGAAAAAGCAAATTTCTCACGAATTTCAACTGGAGCTGTTCGATAATTTAGACCAACTGTTACAATATGCAAATGTACCACCTGCCTTTCATTGATTTTCTATGAATATTATAGCACAGCAAACTATTCAATCCGACAAAATATTTGAATAAATTATGAATGCTTCACTATGCTCGTTAGTTTTAACAGCAYTCGGCTCGCCTATACCTGAATTGGCAAGAAGCCCATTTATTGAAGCAGCTTTTTGCGGAGAAAAGCCGTTAAATGACTATCAAGTTCTGCCAATTTCGTGTTCTGGGAAGAAACAATATCCCCATTGGATGCCATGATTTTCTCATAAACCTCGTACATACTTTTATATTGCACCCCCGCTTCCTTGAGCGTTTGCAGTTCATCGGGCTTTAACGCTCGTTCGCCACCGATCTGAAGACGCTGCAGGTATTGGGATAACTGCATCATACTGGACATTGGGGTGAGATAATCCGATCCCCCAGCCGCTAGGACAAGACGTTCGTGTGTGTAGCCCGCAGAGTATAATGCCTGCTGGCTCGCATCCAGCTCATCTGTCGTTTTGCTTTGCGCAGCTTTCTCCAGATAGCTCATTAGTAGTTCCATCTGGAATAACGAAACTTGATACAGCAGATGAGAGGCGTCATGCTCTTCTTTATGATGTCCAAGCATTTGAGACAGCTGATAGATGGGCCAGATTATGAGAAAAAGAACAATACTGTACATGATGGCTTTTCTAGTTATTTTACGTCTCATTGTGTGAAATCCCCGCTTCCCTTATTGGACATGTGCATGTGTCGCAATAACATTGTATGGGGACAAGGACAAACAAATAACCACGGATTTCTCCGTGGTTATCGTTATTGTTATGTGCAGAACCCTACTTCACAAGCTCTGCTAGCTTAATTTCAGGAGTTTCTACTTGCAATTCACCCATTCCGCGAATTAACTTCTTCGCATGGAACGTTTCTGGTTTCAATACGGATACCATAAAATCAATTGCTAATTGAGGGTCCACTGTCTCACCGCATGTATAACAGTCAAGCGCGGCAAAACCTCTCTCAGGATAAGTGTGAATGGAGAGATGACTCTCGGACAACATAACAAGTACAGTTGCTCCTTGTGGTTCAAATTGCTTGGATTGTACAGATAGTACGGTTGCTCCGCATACCTCGGCAGCTTCTACCATCTGAGCCTGCAGCCAATCTGCATTGTTCAGAAGTTCGAAATCTACCCCCCAAGTATCTACAGCAACGTGTCTTCCGAAAGTTGAGTATTCAGTTTCCATCTTTCGGTTCCCCCTTCCTAGGAATAAAATGTCTGAAAAAAATTTCATCCGCTAGGACCTACGTCATTCACTTCCCGAGGGTATTATCTCTCGCAACATTCAATGTCCTGAGTGAATCCTGGTTCCTATATTGTTTCAACGAGAATAAAAATAACATCTATCGACGAGAATTGCAATAGTTTTTTTTACCAAGCTCTTTCTCATCCAAACACACAATAACTAATCTATGTAAAAGGCGTTTAACTTGTTCATTCTGCTCAAAAAGTCGCAAATTAGACACAAAAAAGACCCATACGGGTCTTCCATTTGCATGTATATGTTGTTGTTAAGCCTCGAGAATAAACAAACGATGTGTGAGCTCATTGAGGCGAGTGTCGATCTGCTGATGTTCTTCTTGATCCTGCACCATGTTGCGCAAGTCGAGAAGATGATTAATTTGGTCGTAGATCATTTCGATCTCTTGTTCGACTTCTCTCTTTTGGAACATTTCCTGCATAAGGCCAATAGTATCTCTGAACTCATAAATGACCGTTATTAATTGCCCTTTGACTTCTTCAATCTTCACAACCGTGCCGCGCTCATAGTAG
>NZ_JBFTQB010000208.1:0-8092 GCF_056398785.1 Paenibacillus sp. 01T422
ACAAAATAATCAATGGTATCGCACTCACAAGGTGCCACAACAATTCCTCTTACTTGTATAAAGGACCGAAGGCGTTACAAGCTCTGAAATCCGCACCTTCAGGATCGGACGTTCCGAAATTGCTCCAAACACGCGGGCGGAATACTTGCTCTTTGGCCACGTTATGCATCGAAACTGGAATTCTCAAAATCGCCGCCAATGTGATCAAATCTGCGCCAATGTGGCCGTAACTGATTGAACCGTGGTTCGAACCCCAGTTATCCATGACCGAATACACATCCGTGAATGAGCCTTCCCCTGTCAAAATAGGAGCAAACCAGGTTGTCGGCCATGTTGAATCCGTGCGATCATCTAATGTCTTGTGAACATCCTCAGGCAGATCTACCGAGTAGCCTTCCGCCAATTGCAAGACAGGTCCTAAGCCCTTCACAAGGTTAATTCGAGACATCGTTACAGGCATTCCGCCTTTCGTAAGAAAGTCTGTCGAGTACCCTCCACCGCGGAAATATTCGACGGACGCCGGGCGCCAGGATGTCGCTTYCAGACATTTGCCTACTTCTTCATCGGTGATTTCCCAATAAGGTTTCATTACAGGTTGACCCTCACGTGTCATCTCACCCGTACCGTCGAGCGCTGCGGGGCCTGAGT
Source organism: Paenibacillus sp. 01T422 (assembly GCF_056398785.1). Classification (NCBI taxonomy): domain Bacteria; kingdom Bacillati; phylum Bacillota; class Bacilli; order Caryophanales; family Paenibacillaceae; genus Paenibacillus; species Paenibacillus sp. 01T422. The sequence goes on from NZ_JBFTQB010000208.1 coordinate 649, forward strand.
TGATTAAGTGAAGAATGCCGTCTTTTGCTGCGCCGCTTAAAGTATGCCCAGTTACCCGTTTAACTGAATCGGCACTCCAATATGTTCTTACATCTGCAAAAATTTGCGCGGTATTCGTCAACAGGTTGCCGAACAGCATCGCAACTCCATTGAGGCTATCGTTTTCCGTAGCCACCAAAAAAGGCGCGCGTTTGCCGTTCCAGTCAAAGGACGTGTTCAAGATAGCTTCCATGAAGTCGCCGTTCGGGAAGTGATCTGTCCAGTGACGTTGACCCTGGAAACCAGAAAGGATCGCGTTGTGACCAAGCGCTTCTTCTCCAAATTCAAGATCATTCAGACGCGGATTGCCTATCATTAAATCCCTGACAATCAGGGACATTTTCACAACCGTCTCCCAATTTTGGTCTTTTCTTTCGCGGGTCGTTTGGATGGCCGCTGGATTGTTATCCGGTCCTTCTGCGCAATTCTCTTTGACCCAGTTCAGCGCCAATTGGTACTCTTCCGGATCGAAAATTTCTTCGTTAATACGGCGGACCAGCTCTGACATATCGACATATTCATTACGCATGCCAAGGTAATTCTGGAATAGCTCTTCATTCACGATCGAACCCGCAATCCCCATGGAAACAGAGCCAATCGACAAATACGATTTGCCCTTCATGTAAGCGGATGCAAGGCCAGCCTTAGAGAAACGAATCAATTTCTCCTGAACGTCCTGCGGAATATCCATCGTACCAGCATCCTGCACATCTTTCCCGTAAATACCGAAAGCAGGAATTCCTTTTTGCGCATGACCGGACAAAACAGCTGCCAAATAAACCGCGCCTGGACGCTCTGTACCGTTAAAGCCCCAAATCGCTTTCGGTGTGGATGGGTCCATATCCATTGTTTCTGTTCCGTAGCACCAACAAGGAGTCACTGTAATGGACACGCCAACGCCGGATTTCGTGAATTTGTTTGCTGCTGCCGCCGCTTCTGCCACCCCGCCAATGCAAGTGTCTGCAATGATACACTCAACAGGTTCGCCGTTTGGATATTTCAAAGTTTCACTCAATAGTGCGGCAACGGCTTTGGCCTGGTTCATCGTTTGCTCTTCAAGAGATTCACGAATCCCTTTTCTTCTGCCGTCAATGGTTGGTCTGATTCCGATCTTAGGGAATTCCTGATTCCATCTGTGGTTACTGTTTGCCATTTTGTTATCCTCCTCGGTATTGGTTATATCGACTCATGTCGTCCTGACATACGTAAAATTTAGAGTTATCGATAATTCAAATTACGAGCTAATAACACCTTTCTTCAAAATAACATTGGCATAAAGAGCTTTCTCGCTTGTTGCTACAATGGCATAGGCTTGCTTAGCTCTTTCATAAAAGGCAAACCGTTCTACATATTCAATCTCAGGTTTCATGTGCTTTCGAATCAATTCTTCGTACACGCCCCAGATCGGTGTTTCTACGGTATCACCTGGGACAACGGCCATTAAAGCTACCGGCTGTTCACTGTAAGAATCCAGTGGGAACAGCGATAAAACCGCTTCCAACAATTCCGGTACGCCATGTCCGTCGCAGCGAAGCAGGCGATTCGTATGACTTGCTGCCGGAAAATTCCCATCCGCTAGTATAATTTCATCGCCATGACCCATCTCCATCAGCACCTTCAATAACTCAGGTGACAATATGGAAGGTATTCCTTTTAGCATATTCAATTCCTCCTCTAAAAATATGTGTTATCGATAACTCAAAATTATCAACTTTAAGTCTTGCTGTCAATCTTTAGTTTCTATACAATAGACAAATACATGAATGAAAAGGTGACGCTACTTGATTACAATTTATGATATCGCTGAAAAAGCCGGTGTTTCGGCCATGACCGTTTCCCGAGTTATCAATAACACGGGCCGCATCAGCGAGGCCACGCGCAAGCGCGTGAAGAAGGTCATGGAAGAACTCCACTATATTCCGAACTCAATGGCTCGCAGCCTCGTACTCCAAAAGACTAAGATTCTCTCACTGCTCATAACCGATATTATGAATCCGTTCTATACGACAATTGCTCGTGGAGCTGAGGATGCAGCACTACGAGCGGGTTACCGCCTGCTGTTCGCGAATAGCGATGAAGACTACGCGAAGGAGAAAGGCTACGTCGATATGATGTTATCTACCCGCGTGGATGGCGTCCTGTTCGCTCCGACTGGGGATTACTCGCTTGAGAACTTGCTGCAGCTGCAGAAACACAATATTCCTTTCGTCGTACTCGACCGTGAAATCCCAGGGATTGAAGCGGATCTCGTACTCGGGGATAGCAAAGAAGGCGCAAGAAAGCTYGTGGAACACTTAATCGAGCTAGGGCATCGCCGAATCGCTATGATTAACGGTTCCCCGGATGTCTCTACCGCCCGTTTGAGATATACAGGATATCGCGAAGCCCATCTGCTCAGCGGCCTCGCTGTAGAGGATTCGCTCGTGATTCATCGGAACTTTCGCGATTTTCAAGATGAATCTGCGCTGGATGCTTTGATCCATCACGAGAATCCGCCTACCGCTATTTTTGCAGCCAACAACATGCTGGCAATAGGCGCTATCCAAGCCCTGAGAAAGCGCGGCCTGCAGGTTCCCAGCGATCTATCGCTCGTTTGTTTCGACGACTTCGGCCACACAGACGTCTTAAATCCTTTCTTAACCGTAGCGTCGCAGCCTGCCTACCAATTCGGTGCGCTAGGCATGCAGCTGCTCATTGAGCGCATTGAAGGCGAGGCAACGCAGGAGCACCGGAAGATGATTCTGCCTTCGGAGCTGCTCATTCGTGCGTCTACGCAAGCTTTGACATAGAAGACAACGATGTCTGTCATCGTTATAGATGCAGCAGGCTCCGCGTGGCTATTTGGGAACTAGGGGCCGCTATTTCGCCGAAAAGGCGCATAATCCACCTGCAAGCAGAACTACGATCCGTTATTCTTGCCAATTCCTCCCCAATACGGGCTATTGACGACAAATAAGACCCCTTAGTTCCGCACAGAGAGGAAACAGCTCGTTTTCCTCCGAATAGAGGATTCCAGTTCCCACTATTAGCGTCTAAGCGGACTTCTTGTTAGTTTTTCAGAATTTCTAGTTGGCAAGTGGGACGGAATGTAGCTTGATCATGAATAGTTTGGTGGAAGGGTGCATTGGTCAACGATTCACGAGCTTGACAGGAGCCTATTCGCAGCGCTATATTGCGAATAAACGAGTTGTCAAAGGAGATCACATGAATCCTAACGTTGAACAAGCCCTACAAACGACTATCAACAACTGGAACGCCATGTCGGCCTCGCGAAACGATGAACAGGAAGCAGTCGCTGACCAATTCCAGTCCTCTTTTTACGTATTCATCGATGTTTTCCGTGAATGGGTCCAAAAGTTAGATCCACGACCGCAATCCATCGATGAGCTGATGGACATGGAGATGGTGCAGGACATTCTGGACATGCTCCCCGCACCGCTCCACCTCAACTTCGAGACCGAAGCCGAGTTGATCATGGATAATGTTCTCCGAGTTGACGAGGATACGTATGATTAAACACAAAAAGGACTGATCAGATTATTCCTGATCAGTCCTTCTTCCTCTATACCGTTTTATCTACAAAAGCAACTTGATTCTGCTCTGCAAACTTCTTCAATTTGCCCGCCATTGCCGCAATATCAAAACGATTCAACGTTCTGTTATAAACCCAGCGTGGGGACTTGCCTTTTAGGTGAATAACCACTTGCCCAGGCGCATATACGATCTCATTAATGTTATCCGCGTTAAGCACAAGCTCTCTGGCAAAACCACGCTTCGACAGACTCGTCTTACTCACCTTCAAATAAGGCCGGCGAATGAAATAAACGAACAAACCTACAACCAAATATGCGCAGGTTGTATACCAATACATTTTGTCCCCGCTCGTTTTAGTCAAGGTCAACAATAGAAAGACGGAAATCAGGACGAAAAACAATGCTAACAGAATGCTTCTGCCCTTAAATACTTCTGCCCGGTCAGGGTCTGTAGAAATAGGGGCAATCCCTCTTTTGGACCTATCCTTATTTATTTTCTTAGCATTTTTACTAACCATTCGTTCCCACTTGCGAGACATTCATTTCACTCCTTGGTTTTCTGCGTTCTGGACTCCCTGTCACTACCACTGTTACTGTCATTTCAACAATCGATTCAATAGGCCTTCGTACCATTTCCATGGCAAAAAACTTCTTGCCCACAGCCCCATCTGCACACCTCGACCTAGCGGGTATCGAAGCCTAGCCCCCGGCTTGTCCACCAGCCCCGCGATTGCGTCTGCGACCTCCTGCGGATCGGGTGCGGTCATGGACGTTTTCCGCGAATACGCCAGCACTCTGCTGAGCTGCTGCCAATATGGCGATGTTTCCGTCGTATGAATAGCCGCGAAACCTTTTCGCCAAATCTCCGTGCGGTAAGCTCCCGGTTCAACAAGATGTACACGAATGCCAAACGGCAGCATTTCCAAACGAAGAGATTCGCTAAAGCCCTCGATCGCGAACTTGGATGTACTGTAAGGTGCGTACCCAGGAAAGGCGGATAACCCGCTCACACTGCTCACATTGATGATACAGCCTGACTGGCTAGCGCGCATGAAAGGCAAAACGGCCTTGGTAGTCGCTATAACCCCAAACACATTCGTTTCCAGTTGGGATCGCCACGCTTCCATCGGAACATCTTCCACATACCCGCCAACAGCGAAACCGGCATTGTTAATCAGCACATCGATTCGTCCATACTTCTTCATGATAGCAGAAACAGCCTGCTCAATCGATGTCTGAATCGTTACATCTAGGTTCAAGGTGTCGATCGATGAGCTTACGCCTGCCTTTTCAGCTTGCTGCAGTAAAGAATCGCTCCTGCTCAAGTCCCGCATTGTCGCGATCACTTGATACCCTCTTTGAGCCAGCGCAATTGACGTTAACAAGCCGAATCCGCTAGATGCGCCTGTCACCAGTGCGATTCCACGCGTTATACTCATGGCCGCCACCCCCTCATCGCCCAATCACTACCCTACATAATCCCATACAAACCTCACAATGTCGATATGCAAAAGTAAAGCGAGAGCAATCATTCTCATACATGCCCATAACCCCGACTTTTTAATCCCCTCTACCTTTGAGGGAACTCCATTCAAACAGCAATTTGTAGCCCCCTATTTCAAGAAAAAAGAAGCCCACATCAGGGGCTCCCTCCTTCTTCACAATCATTCATTCACATTGGAGTTATACAAATTACCTCCGCCTGTACGGGTGTCATTCTGTGCAGTCGTCCCAGTAGCAGCGCTTGTCGCATACACCACATAGCCCGTTGAGCTATCCAAATTCACGGTATTATTGTTAAAAGCATTATTCGTACCTGTCGCATACGCCGTGCCATGGGTACGAACCTGGAACGCATCCACCACGTTGGAGTTGCCATTTCTGTACCCTTGATTATAACGTACGATTGTATTTACACCTTTGATATCGATAAAGCTGTCTGCACTGTTCTCCCCGCTTATGCCAGTCCCGTTGAACGTACAGTACTCGATAATCGTACCGCTGGCTCCTTCTTTAACATCGATATGCTCAGCCGTTATACCGCCGTCAAAATTCGTGTGCGAGATCACATTCCCAGTCACAACATGCTCATAATCCGAGCTGGAATCCGAACCTACATACGCCCCTTCACCGTATCCTGCTTGGTATTTGCCGGTATCATAGATCAAAGAATATTCCAGTGTGTTATTGGAGCTGCCATCACGGAAATGCACACCTTCATCTCCAACATAATGAACTTCAACATTGTTAAGCAGATTGCGGTTCCCGTTGTCAATGATGATTCCTTTTTGAGCATTGGTAATTTCGATATCGCGAATTTGCCAGTAATCACCTGTAAGGTGAATGGCATATGAGCCATCGTTCACATTCACACCTTTGAGAATCGCAGGATTCGCGGCATCGCAGCTTTTCAAGATAATCGGATTCGCAGATGTCCCGCTTTTACCCGAATAGAACAACCCCTGACCTCCTGGATCGCCGCTCGTCGATCGGTTACCAATGTAAGTACCAGGGGCAATAGAGATCACAGTCCCTGCTGTCGCATTCAGCATCGCATTCTGGATGGCTGCTGTTGTATTCAGTGCATTCGTACAGCCTGTCGGCGATGTCCCTGCATTGGTTGTCGCATTAATCGTACTGCTTTGCGTGGAGGCGTTCCCTGCGGCATCTTTCGCTTTGACATAATAGCTGTAAGTCGTCGAAGCCGTTAGGCCCGTATCGCTGGTCGAAGTGCCGCTCACGCTCTTCAGAAATGTGCCATTGCGGTACACATCATAGCCCGTAACTCCCACATTGTCGGTGGATGCGTTCCAACTTAAATTAATTTGCGAACTAGAAGCCGCAGATCCCGTCAAACCCGAAGGTGCACTAGGCGCCTGCGTATCCCCGCCTCCACCGCCACTGCCGCTAACGACAACAAGCTGAGGTTTATTAGTCGCATTTTCGCTACTGTTCAAGGTTGTGTACTTGCCGACACTTTCCTGGAGCGCGAAAGAAACGATACCATCCCCTGCAGCTTGCGCAGCGACATAAGAAGTCACATCAATTTCGTTATACGTATTCGTCGTATTGATCGAAACACTTCCAGCCGAGCTGCCAACAGCAGGCTTATTATTCCAGGTAAGCGCCGTCTGCGTCCAACTGTCAGCCGTTTGATAAGCAGATAGAACCGTAGATGACGACGCACTTCCATAAACACGCAATTTGGCGCTCGTCACACCCGTTAATCCACTTAGATTAAATTTGAGATACGAATAGCGAGATGCGCTCGCATCATTTTTGACATACAAGGAAGTTGCCGTCCCGTAATTGGAATCCCCATTACTTTGATGAACATAGGAGTCATCACTCGGTGAAAGCGTCGACGTTGCAGCACCTGCCAACGATGGCAGCGCCATCAACATCCAAGATGAAAGCAGAACCGCAGCCCAAGTCTTCCCTGCCTGTTTTCTTATTTTTTTAACCATTATCCATTCCTCCCATAAGTTCAAATCTTCTCCTCGTTGCCACTCTCCTCCTTTCCACACGTCCTCACCACCTTGGCAACGCTTACATTAAAGAGTATAAAAGATTGCCAGCTTGACATGTGTCCCTCTATTGTCTAGAAGTTGCACTGTGTTGCGGTATTTTCAAAGCTGCATTCGGTATGTCTTCGGGGTGATGCCAATAACCGTTTTAAAAACCCGACAAAAATAAGATCCATTCAAAAAACCGACCTCTTGCGCGATGAAAGCGGCCGTTTGGTTCGTCGTTTCAAGCAGTAAACAAGCTTCCTTTAGCCTGCGTGCCACGATAAATTCCGTGATGGAACTGCCCGTTGACTGCCGAAAAGTATGAGACAAATAGTAGGTGGATAGGTGTAAGTCCTCGGA
>NZ_JBFTQB010000209.1:0-8072 GCF_056398785.1 Paenibacillus sp. 01T422
CTTTATCAGTTATCCAAATTTGCTTTATTTTACCTTCGTGAAGAAGTGGGTTTAATTTGTTCATTAACGTTGCCGTTAAATTATCTGACCCTTTACTTCCTTCGATTTGATCCTTGGTAAGATCTCCTAGTGTTTGAACGATTGTCCCTTTCACTGCGGAGTCCAGCAAGCTGTCAAATTCAGCCTTACCTTTTGTGTTTTCCAATTCAAAAGCGAAACTAATTTTAATGAAATTTTGGCTGCCTGATAAATTGGTCAAAATATCTTTGATGATTGCCGTGTTTGCCTTAACTGCTTCAGCAGACGGTGCTTTCGTCGGTTTCACACTTGCTACAGCATCTTGTGCTTGTACCGCAGGATCTTTGGATTGATTATTCTTCTCCATAAAATTCCACAAAACGAATGCAGCGGTCAAAATTAATGTGATTGCAATTAAAATCGATACGATCAGAATGAAAATTTTATTCTTAAACAATTACGAACCCTCCGCATCCCTTGACATAATCGTCGCTCGAACTGAGCCAATTTCCTGCATGTAGGTCCGCACTAAGCTTACCACAACCTCTGCCTTCTCAAGAACTGTGATTTTCTTGCCTGTAGTTAAGGTAATCATGGTGTCTGGCGTCTCTTCAATCAATTCAATCAAAATAGCATTAAGGATGATGGCTTTACCGTTTAAACGAGTGAGAGAAATCATGCTTCTCCTCCTGCATCAGGATAAGGGGAGACTAGCTCCCCTCTGTCATTTCAATGAAAATTAACGTTTAAGATTGACGACCTCTTGAAGCACTTCATCAGAAGTTGTGATAATACGGGAGTTTGCTTGGAAACCACGTTGAGCGATAATCATCTCAGTGAACTCACCAGTCAAATCAACGTTAGACATTTCTAGTTGCCCAGAAATCAGTGTTCCTGTTCCTGTTTCTGTATTACCAGGAGCAACAATTTCAATCGCACCCTCCGGATTAGCATTCGCTGTCATACGATACAGATTGCCACCAATCTTCTCTAGACCAGACGGGTTAACGACTTTAATAACCCCGATTTTTTGCCCAGTTGCAACTGTAGCACCTGTGGAATCAACACCGATGATATCACCGTTCTGAGAGATGGAGAAGGAGACGATATCATCCGGAATCACGATTGGACCAGCACCTTCAGCTCCCATAACATGTAGGCCTTCAGCATTCACCAGGTTTCTAGTTGGGTCTAAAGTAAAGTTCCCAGATCTCGTCAAATAAGGAGCATCTGTTTGTTCTGTAGTTCCTACTGCAAAAAATCCATCTCCATTAATACGCAAATCTGTAGGAACGTTCGTTGTCATCGCACTACCAGCTGTATGTATGGTATCAATTGAAGCCAAGCTTACACCTAAACCAACTTGCTGCGCATTCACACCGCCACGGCTCTCATCAGCGGCACTTACGCCTGAAACTGTTTGGCTAAGAATGTCTTTAAACATAACACGACTTCCTTTAAATCCGATGGTGTTTACATTTGCGATATTATTACCGATAACATCTAATTTTGTTTGAAAACCACGCATACCTGAAACACCAGAGTATAAAGATCTTAACATCTTACTAGCCTCCTAATCGGATTAAAATAACGTATATCATGAGCTGCTTCCTTCGATCCACAGCTCCAGGCTTCCTGCGCGGTCGAGCCCGTTTATGAAGATATAAAAATTGCGCTATCTATCTGTGTAAAAACATGTTCATTCATCGCGTTCCCGTCAAGCGCTGTAACAACAGTTCGGTTAGGAACATTAACAATCAATGCATTTCCGCCTAAAACCATTAGTGCGTCCTTTGCGCCTTTTGCAGCTACCTTATCGATTGCTTTGCTAAGACTGTCAAGTTGCTCCGGCTTCAGTTGAATGCCTCTCTCTTTCAGCCTAACTTCTGCATGGTGACTGAAACGAACAAATTGCTCCTGAAGAAGCTTTTGAAAAGTAGGGTTACCGGATACGGATGTAGATACCGGTTGCTGTACAGGTGCTCGTCTCGTAGACGCAGGAGAAACCGCATTAGGATAAAGCTGCCCTATGGATATTCTCTCTGTCATTTGGTTTCTCCGACATCCTCAATTTTCTTGAGTTTATCCAGAGAAATTTCCACTCCCTTCACATTGGCAAATTGATTTCCGTCTTTGAACGAGATGGAATCAACAACGCCTGACTGTTCGGCAGTCGCTCCAGAAGAATCCATTTCATCCCACGTAATTGATTTACCAATCAAACCTGATACAAATCCTAGTGATTGACGCATTAGTTTCATTTCACCAGCCATATTGGTCAATTGCTCAACGGAAGTGAACTGAGCCATCTGGGCAATAAACTCTTTGTCTTGTAATGGTTGTGTTGGATCTTGATTCTGAAGCTGGGTAATTAGGATTTTGAGAAAATCGTCTTTGCCTAATGTATTGTTGTCTTTTTCTTTCGTTTTAGCATTTTGACCTGCATTGATTAAATCCGAAACGTTACCTACGACTGGACTAGTCGCCATACTTTCACCTCCAACTGCATCAAATGGACTCACTATTAGGCAGTTACGTCAAAGGAATTACCATGAATAGCCGGTCTAACTTGTGCCACTGTATCAATTTCTTGATCGAAATCCAGTGATTCAACCTCAAAGCTGCCCGAATTGTTCTTATTTTGACGTTGAGACTGACCAAAGGCTTGCTGCTGACGATGCTCTTGGAACATACTGGATTGCATGTTTTGGCTTTGCGTTACTTCAAGCTTTTCAACTTGCAAACCTTGTGTTAGAAGAGCTTGTCTCAGTTGCGGCAGCTGATTTTCTAGCATCTGCTTAGCTGCTGCGGATTCGGCAGCAAACTGTGCAACTAGCTGCCCATCATGCATCGATATTTTCACATCAATATGACCTAGATTTTTTGGAAACAACGATAACTTTGCTTCAGAGAAACCGTCTGCAAGTGTGATCTTCRTGTTTTTAAGAACATGATCAGTCATTTCTTCAGCGAAATTAGCTGCATTCATCGTTGGAGCAACTGATTTATCAACAACCGCCTGCTGCTGCGTTCTCTGCAAATCAGCGATCGTAACCACTGAGCTAGTAGCAGTTTCAGGTTCAGTTGGCAAATCCACAAGATTTGGCATCGTATCTACTGATGTTGAAGATGAATCCATCTGCGTGGTTAGAAAACCACTTTTCAGAGCAAGAACCTCCAATTTTGACTTGGCAGGTTGTACGATCGTCACTGAGTTCATCATATCAAGGTTCTGATCAGCTGTTTTTTTGCTACCAAGTTTGTGATGAGTTGACTTATCAGTGGCAGTGACTTCCTTCTTACCTACATTCAGCAAACCTTCCATTGCTTCGGCTGCATTCTCCGTTGTACCGGCTTCCAAAGATTGGCCCTTCAAATTCGTCATCAACTCTGGAAGTAATGGTTGGATGGCCTTCTGAAGATCTTCATTCAGAAACTTCACAATTGGATTGTCTGGTTGCTGCTTTGATAATGAAGCTAATGCCAACAACGTATTTTGAGCTTGTAGGTTTGAAACTTCAGTTGGTTGAAGTTTTAAAGCACTTGGGAGAGTAGCCAAAGGAGTTGATTGAGCTCCGCTTAGCGATTGCAGAAGTTGCTCTGCTCCTTCAAACCATTGCTGAACTTTAGGATCCTGTAATAATTGCTCAGCAAGCGCTGGATTACTATTCATAGCCTCCAAAACAACCTCTGACAGTGGCTGATCTTCTGTCTTCACATCCTGCACAGCAGTTCCTTGCAAAGGAGCTACCAAACTCTGAAGCATTTGCAGAAGCATACCTAGGGAAAGTGCTGGGTCAGCAGGATTCAGCTCAGCATTAGCCGTGTTATCTTGAGTCAATTGACCGCCCAGGACTTGATTGAAACCGTCTTTAGTAGCAGTTCCTGTCGCTCCTGTCGCTCCTGTGGCTCCCGCCTTATTCGTCGAAGCTGAAGCAGGGTTTGCTGTAGGTGTTGACTGTATTTGTACATCCATTTTATTTTTCACCTCCCTCCTGAAATCAACGTCAGTTACTGAACAAGCTTAGCTGAAATTGAAGCAGCGATTTCCTTATTCGCATCAGACAATGCTGACATCACTTTGGAACGGGAAGCATTATCCATGCCACTTAAGATGGCTAATACTTTCTCGGGATTTGATTTGTTCATTTCAATTAACACGTTTGAAGCACTTTTGGGAGTCATGTTAGCAAAAGTTTGACCTAAATCCGATTTGCTGACAGATGTCGTCGCTTTTGCTGTGCTTGCTCCATTCGTTGCTAATCTTTCTTGTAAAGCCGCAATCTCTTTATCTCTTACAGGAGTAACATCTTTAAGTCCCATCGATGCTTCTGCCGCTTTCGTAGCATCCATTTTCTCCAAGATAGCCCCGCGGCTATCCGCTTTCATCATGGAGAAGATAAGCACCATTTCTTTGGGTGTAAGTGCTTCAATGATTGGAGCCGCTTTGCTTGGTGTCATTTTTGCGTACATATTGGCAAGTTGAGTAATTTGATTCGCATACTCTTCTTCTGTTTGCGTCTTGTCTTTCAGCTTTTCTTCAAGTTCAGTTATCTTTGCTCCTGCATCTTTGAGTGATTGATCCTTCAACTCAGTTGTTGATTCAGCTTTCTGCAAAGCGGACTGAAGTTCTGCCAATTTGGCATTCAACTTCGTAATCTCATCATCCTTGGTTTTGATGCTTTGTTCAGGAGTTGTCTCTTTAGCAGTTCCGCTTACAACACTTTTTTCTTTGGGTGCAGGCACAATTGCTCCAATCACCGGAGTGTTATGCAACGCTTTCTGAATACTGCTCTTGATATCATAATCAAAGATTGACAGTAACACGAAAAGCAAGACAGCCGTAAACACAAAGGGGATGACAAACCATATCAGAAACCGCTCCAGCGCACTATAAGATGCACCTTCAATGCTTGTATCGGCCATCTCCTTGTTCCTCCTTTACCTTCCTCAATACGAGAGTCGTTTGAACCGGTTTGTTGCCATTTCATCCAGAGCATCCTGCTCTTTTTTGGCGACAAAGGATTGAAATTGGCCGAATGCCTTCTCTCTAGCTTTCGACCACACCTTCTCATCGATCATTTTTTCCGAAAGATGTTCCTGCTTTTTGAGAACGATATGCTTAGCTTGCTGAACATCTTGATGCTTACGCGTAATTTGTTGGTCTACATGATTCATATAAGTCTGCAACATGAGCATCTTTGCAATGGATACGGAATCGCATGAGGCCGTCACCATTTCCTGATGCAGGTTCTCTTTTTGCTCAAATAATCCATGTAAATTCGTTTCTTCGTTCCGTAATTGACCCATTGCCTCAGATAAAATCCATTCTGCCTGTGTTCGTTCATTGTTTTTCAAATCGACAATTTGCTGGAAAGAATAACGGAATTGCATTTAGGACCCTCATCCCTTATAAAATTCGTGAATCAAACGTTCTTGAGCTTCTTCATAGGTTAGCTTTTCACTAGTTTTCTGCTTTGTGAAGTCCCATATGGCTTCAATATGATCCATTGCAACATCAATATTTGGATTAGAACCTTTTTGGTACGCCCCGATATTGATTAGGTCTTCCGAATCTTTATATATAGAGAGAAGTCGCTTTAAGTGATCAGCAGCTTCCATGTGCTCAGACGGCACTATTTCTTTCATTACACGACTTACGCTGGACAAGACATCAATGGCAGGGTAATGACCTTTGTTGGCAATACTGCGGTTTAGAACAATATGTCCATCGAGAATCCCTCGCACCGCATCAGCAATTGGTTCATTCATATCATCGCCGTCGACTAGCACTGTATAGAACGCAGTAATGGATCCTTTCGGCCCAGTACCTGATCGCTCTAATAGACGCGGTAGCATGGCAAAAACAGAAGGGGTATAACCGCGCGTTGCTGGAGGTTCTCCAACAGCAAGGCCTACTTCACGCTGTGCCATTGCAAACCGAGTGACGGAATCCATCATCATCATCACATTTAGGCCGCGATCACGAAAATACTCAGCGATACTTGTCGCAATCRTTGCTCCTTTGATACGTATGAGCGCAGGCTGATCAGATGTTGCAACGATAACTACTGATCTTGCTAGTCCTTCAGGACCTAGATCTCTTTCGATAAAATCCAAGACCTCTCTGCCCCGCTCACCAATAAGTGCAATAACGTTAACATCAGCAGAAGTATTACGGGCAATCATTCCCATCAGCGTACTTTTGCCAACACCAGACCCTGCAAAAATACCAACACGCTGCCCTTTGCCAATTGTCAATAATCCATCAATGCAGCGAACACCTACAGAGATTGGATTCAGCACTCGCGGACGAGTTAGTGGGTTACCAGGCGCATTATTCGTAGAATATTGAGCCATTCTTGAAGGCAGAAACGAACCATCCAAAGGTTGTCCCAATCCGTCTAGCACTTTACCAAGAAGTTCATGGCCTACTTGAACCGTAAGTGGTTTCCCGGTACCGACAACATCACATCCAGGTCCGATAGAGTCCAAATCGCCAAGCGGCATCAACACCACTTTATTGCTGCGAAAACCAACAACTTCCGCTTTTAAAGGCTTATTGGATTTATGCGGGTAGATGTAACAAAGATCACCAATGCTCACATCCGGGCCTTCCGACTCAACCGTCAATCCAATCACTTGTGTTACTTTTCCATTAACGCGAATGGGATCGATTGAATGTAAATGCTCTTTGTATTTATCAGCTTTAGGTAGTGCGCTGTTCATAATCCTGCACCCTCACTTTGAGTAGCCAATTGTTGCAGAGCGGATTTAATCTCTTTCAACTGCGTATCGATACGGGCATCAATGCTTCCAAAGGAAGAACGAATCACACATCCACGATCTTGCACCGTAGAATCAGGAATAATTTGCAATTCAGCCTGTGAGTCAATTGAAGTTAGCAACTCTTCACGTGCATCCTGTATGTAAGCGAATTGTGATGGAGCTACACATAATGCAATGATTCCTTTTTCGCGTCTACGTGACAGAACCGATTGAATTAACTCAACAACCCATTCAGGATTTAAGGTTAACTGTTTGCCTATGACTTTCTCAGCTATTGATGTGCTTAGTTCGATTAAGAATGGCTCAGATTCCTGAATGATCTGCTGTTTAAGTTTGTAAGATTGCTCGAGAATACCTTGAGCTTCCGTTAGCATTTCACTGTATTCTTGTCTAAGCGCTTCTTCAGCTTGAGAGATTCCTTGTTGGTAGCCTTCTTCAAAACCATCCTGCTTGGACAAAGCGACATGTTCTTCATCTTCTGCGCGACGTGTTTGCCACCAAGCATTGATTTCTTCGTCTGTTTGTTCACGGAGAGTCGTACATTCCTGCATGGCCTGATGGATCTGCTCATTAGCAAAAGCTTCGGCATCCCGAAGAATTTGATCCTTCAAGTTTGTTGCTTCATTTAATTCCTGCTGCTGTTCAGGAGTTAGCTGATTGCTCGCATCAAGATCATCATTAAGGAATTGAAATGGCGAGATCGTTTCAACCACTTTCTTATCATCAACAGCATAATAAGCAAATGATTTAATGATATTAGACAATAATATCGTCTCCTCCACCACGTGCAATGATGATTTCACCTGATTCCTCTAGGCGGCGGATTGTAGCAACAATTCTGGTTTGTGCTTCTTCAACGTCACGTAAACGAACAGGCCCCATAAATTCCATTTCTTCCTTGAACGTCTCTGCCATCCGTTTGGACATGTTCTTGAACAGAACATCGCGAACTTCTTCACTAGCAACTTTGAGTGCAAGCTGAAGATCCGCATTTTCAATATCACGAATAATTCGCTGTATAGAACGATTATCAATATTAACGATATCCTCGAAGACAAACATCCGTTTCTTGATTTCTTCAGCCAATTCAGGATCCTGAATTTCTAGAGAGTCAAGAATAGTCCGCTCAGTCCCTCTATCCACGCCATTCAAAATTTGAACGATAGATGCAATGCCTCCAGCATTTGTGTAGTCCTGTGTAACAGTAGACGAAAGCTTTTGTTCGAGTACACGTTCTACCTGACTGATTACTTCTGGAGAAGTAC